>CAYXEY010000372.1:0-5681 GCA_964464105.1 uncultured Planctomycetaceae bacterium | reverse complement strand
CCGACAACTGCGACGTCAACAATGTGGGCGGCTCGATCAGCAAGTCGCTGCAAACCAGCGCAGCGGTCGCATGCTCGACTAGCGTCGTGATCCGGGTGCAGGATTCCTGCGGCAACTTCACCGATTACTCCTACCCAACGCGCGTGGACAACACGCCGCCAGTCGCCACCAGCAGCGGCGCAATCGCTCCGTGCTATCCGACCGAGGCGGCGGCAAAGGCCGCGGCACTGGCCGTCAGCTCGGCCACTGACAACTGCCCGGGCGCGCTCACCGCAACGGCCACGGTGTTCCCCGACGTGGGTTGCAACTTCGACATATTTGTCGACTTTGTGGACTCTTGTGGAAACACATCCAACTTCCTGATCTACAGCACGCGCATCGACAACCAGCCGCCGACCGCGACGCAGGGTTCAATCGCGGCCTGCTATCCGACCCCGGCAGCAGCCGATGCCGCGGCCCTGGCAGCAACCACAAACCTGACCGACAATTGCGCTGGCCCCGTCAACAAGTTCGTGCAGACCGGTGCCACCGTGGCATGCAGCACTAACATCGTCATCCGCGTTCAGGACTTCTGCGGACTCTTCACTGACTACACCTACAACACGCGGGTCGACAACACCGCCCCGACCGCGACCCAGGGCACGATCAATACCTGCTACCAGACAGTGGCTGCCGCGAACGCCGCCGCGCTGGCCGCCACCACAGCCGCGACCGACAACTGCGACCCGAATCCGTCGGTCGTCGTCCACACCTCGGCCATCGAGGCGTGCAGCACGAGCGTCGTCATCCGCGTGCAGGACTCCTGCGGCAACTTCACCGATTACTTCTATCCGACGCGCGTCGACGGCACGGCGCCGATCATTACATCGTGCCCGTCGAACATGACGGTGCACTCAGCGGCGGGAAGCTGCAGCTCGGCGCCGGTGACCTATTCGGCCGCCGCCAGCGACAACTGCACCGCCAATCCGACCATCCTGATCAGCCCGCCGAGCGGATCGACCTTCGGACCGGGCACCCATACCGTCACCGTCACCGCGACCGATGAATGCGGCAACTCGTCTCAATGCTCCTTCACCGTCACCAACGACGGACAGACGGAAGTGAACGTCGAGGTTGAGCTGGGCGGAGGCGCCATGGCCGCGGCCACCTTCACCCGTGGAATTACGTTCGCCCTGTGGAATACAGGTGTCAACAACCTGACTCCGCTCTACACCACGTGTGTGACCATGACGTTCACCGGAAATGCACCGTCGTCGGCCACCTTCCTGGCGCCATGCCAGCCGACCGGCTACGACTGCATCACCGCCCGCGACAGGTTGCACACCCTGCGGCGCACGATCAGTCCGATCCCAATTACCGGCGTGGCCTACACCCCGAGCTTCACCGGCGCCAAAGCCCTCATTGGCGGCAACCTCAATGACGACCGGTTCATCGACATTCTCGATTTCGGCATTTACACCACGCAGGATCTCACCGTCGCCCCGGGCGGCGCAAACACGGCCTGCGGACAGAACCCACCGTTTGTCAAGCATGCCGACATCACCGGCAACGGCGTGGTCAACAGTCTCGATTACAGCTTCATCGCCAACAACTTCCTCATGGCCCGTGAGGCGAATTGCAACGGAGACCTATTCTCCGTGGTTGCCGGAGGAAGCGGTCCTCGTATTGCGGAGGATCGGGCCCCGGTGACTTCCATCAGCGTTCAGGATCTGCACGCGCGCGGCCTGAGTGAGCTGGTGGTCATGGATCTCAATCACGACGGCGTCTTTGACCTGGTCGACAAGCAGCTCTGGATGAACGGCGTCCGACCGACGCCCGCGCCGGCGCCGCCCACGCCGACCGCGACCAACGCAAAGTCAACCAAGGCCAATCAGGCGCCTTAGTCGACGACAGGACCAACCTCGCATGGACGCGTGAGGACATGTTCAGATTTATATGACAGGGAATAGAGGGTTAGGAAGAAGAACCAGCAGTATCGACAATTTGACGACATCGGACGAATTGCCACAGGACGGTAAGCCCCTGTGCCTCGTCCGCTAGCCGCGGTGCGGCGGCAAGCATGCGTCCCCAAGAAACGCGGGGCACGCATGCCACGATCCGGGAACGAAGCGTTTTCCGACTACGCAGGAGTCAGGATTATGTCATCGGTGCGAACACGAGGTAGGTGGTTAGCGTTAGCGGTATGTTGCGGACTTGCATGGGCCTCCGCAGCATCAGCACAGGTCAAGATCAGCCAGGTCTATGGCGGCGGCGGTAACTCGCGAACGCCGATTACGAACGACTACATCGAAATCTATAACTCGGGCCCACCGCAGAATCTGTCCGGCTGGTCGATTCAGTATGCGTCCGCGACCGGATCATTTTCCGGAGCCGCCACCAGTACGACCGCGCTGCCCGCGATCGTCCTCGGCACAGGCCAATACCTATTAATTCAGCAGGCGATCGGGACAAGCGTTGGGGCGGGGCAAGCACCCGGCCTGCCGACGCCGCAGGCCACGAACACCATCGCGATGTCCGCCACGGACTTCAAGGTCGCGCTGGTCAACGCCGCCCCGCTCCTCACGGTAGGCACTCCGACATACGCAGCCAACACGAATCTCGTCGATTTCGTCGGTGCCGGTACCGCGAATTGGAACGACGCCTCCGCGGCAGGTGTGGCTCACACGACAACCAACAACGCGCCTCCCGGTTCGGACGCACACGCAATCTACCGACGCGCGTGCGGTGCGCAGGATACCAATAACAGTCGCAACGACTGGGCCGTAGGTTTTCCAGCTCCGCGCAACACCGGCGTTACTGCCGGAGGGCTCGGCATTATTGGCACTGCACTGCCGCTGACAGTTGAGGAACTCCAATCTGTCCGGCTGACAGCGACTCCGTTCGACTGTGCCACTGGGGGATTGGCCCTCGGAGGAATTGTGACTGTCGACACCACCCTCATTGGTGGCGGCGCGGCCGTTCCAATGACGGATGACGGCATCGCCCCCGACGAAATCGCTTCCGACGGAATCCATACGGCTTTGGTCACGGTCGCTGCTGGTACCTCCACGGGTACGAAGACGCTGCCGGTAAGTGCAAACTTGGCCGGCGCCTTTGGCGGAAATTACATTGGCATCGAGGTCAAGGCGACTGCCACGCCCGACAATGATAATTGCACCACGGCAGCATCGCTCGCCGTTCCTTCTTCTACGACCAGCACCTTTACTGGCGCAACCGTTGAAACGAACCCCATGAGTCCCGCAACCGGGAGCATGACGTTCAAACGCGGTCTGTGGTACACCGTTGTCGGTACTGGCAACACAATGACCGCGTCGCTTTGCGCCACCTCGCCGGCTCTTGATTCGGTTATGGAAATCCTGTGCGGCTCGTGTGACGGGTTCACGGTCATCGCGACCGGCGACGACGCGGGCCCGGCATGCGCGGGCAGTGCAGCATCTGCCAGATGGTGTTCGGCCCTGGGAACGACCTATTACATTTGGATTGCACCCTTTGCCACAGGTGCATCGACAGCTGCCTTTACTCTCGACATTAGCGACGATGCCACACCCTGCGCGACGGCGTTCCCGTGCACGACCTGCCTGGGTGTTTCCGGTCCATACACCGAGAACGAGCCGGGTTTCGGCCCCCATAACAACGACGGTTGTAGTTCGTCTCCAAATCTCTTTGTCGATATTCCATCGCCAGGCCCCGTTGCCTCCGTAATCCGAGGTGCAGGCCGCGGCATGATCGGCAACCGTGATGTTGACTCGTATCGCTTCCAAGCCACGTCGAGCGGCGTCATTTCGATGACGCTTGACACCCTTGGGTCAAACGCTCAGGCCCAGCTTAATTCCCTTGCAGCGGGCGGCCTATGCCCGCAAGTGAGCGTCGTCAACACACCCATATTAGTAACGCGCTGCGCGACCGGAACCCAGACGTCAGTGGCCGCCAACGTGACAGCTGGCACTTGGTATGTGATCAACGTCCTAGGCGGCGTCGCCGTTCAGGTCACGGCCCCGGCAACTTTGTTCGGTGGCCAGATGCCCGGCGGGACGACGTACCAGTACACCTTGAATGTGTCGATCACACCCTCCGGCGCGTGCTGCTTCCCGGATGGAACCTGCACGGTCGGAACTGCGGCGGCGTGCACCAGCCCCGGCATTTATCAGGGTGATGACACGGACTGCTATTCAATCGTCACAGGGACTAATGCATTTGAAGACATCACCACTGACCCTCTCGCAACACAATTGGCCCTTGGCGATGATGCGTCATCAGGATCTATCGCCATGCCGTTCGTGTTCAATTACTTCGGCAACAACCGGAGTTCCGTCATTATCAACTCAAACGGCTGGTTGTCGTTCGACGCCAACGCAGGGATTACGACCGCGCAAATGCGGGGCAACCTTGCGATGCCGAGCGGCGCGACTGTGCCCAACGAGTTCATTGCTCCGTACTGGGATGACTTGAACGAAGTAGCCGCGACGGCTGATCGAATCAGTTACATAACGCGCGGAACCGCCCCATCACGGCGATTCATTGTGCAATGGCTGGTTCGTATCTTCGGCGGCACCAACCCAGGATGCGTCAACTTCGAGGCCATCCTGCACGAAGGCACCAACTGTATCGAGTTCCGCTACGCCACCGTGCTGGCTAATGGCAGCCTGTGCGGTACCGCAGGCACGGCGTCCTTCAACGCGGGCTTGGAATCCCTGTCGGGGCTGACCGGTGCCAATGTGACCAACTTGGTTGCGTCGAACACGTCCATTCTATTCTGTCAGACGTGTTCGCTGCCGACCGGCTCGTGTTGTGTCCCGCTTTCACCCTGTCAGATCACGACCGTGGCGAGTTGTCTTAACGCCGGCGGAACTTATAACGGTGACAACACCGTTTGCACACCAGACCCGTGTATTACCGGCGCCTGTTGCCTGCCGTTGGGTGGGTGCCAGGATGACCTTACGACCACAGCCTGCTCCAACCTCAGTGGAACCTATCGTGGAGACTTCACGACCTGCGCTACCGTTGATCCCCCGTGCCCGCCGACCGGCACTTGCTGCTCCGCGACCGGGACATGCTCCATGTCAACGCAGGCCAATTGCAGCGCTCCCGACCAAACCTGGACGCTCGGCGGTTCATGCTCGCCGAATCCCTGCCAGACCGGCGCATGTTGCCTGCCAGCCGGAAGCTGCATTATTCGAACAGCGAATGGTTGCACTGCGTTGAGCGGCTGCTATCAGGGCGACGGCTCGCTGTGCACGGGCGGATCAATTGCGACTTACAACGGGGGCGGCGTTCCGGTTTCCATCCCGGACAGCAACCTCACCGGCGTCACGTTGTCGCTCGCAATTACGGATTCCTACTTCATCACCGATCTGGACTTCGGATTTGCGTTCGGAACTCCACTTCATACGTGGTACGACGACGTGAACATGAGCCTCAAGCACGTCGATACGGGAACGACAGTTCTGCTCATGAATGCAAATGGAGGTGACAACTCCGACCTCTGCGGACCGTACACATTGGACGACTCCGCAGCCACAACGTTTGACGCCGCAGCAGCCGCCGAAGCAACGGGAACAGCGTGCATCCCATCCGGCAGCTACCGGCCTGATAACCTGCTCTCCGGATTCAACGGCGAGAACATCAACGGAACCTGGGACTTGAAAGTTTGGGACGATGCAGGCGGCGACACTGGCCTGCTC
>CAYXEY010000371.1:2917-5691 GCA_964464105.1 uncultured Planctomycetaceae bacterium | reverse complement strand
GTTGAACCAGCGGGGACCACTTCGTGACCCGTCAGCAGCACTGCCACGCGCGGACGATGACGCACGTCGATTTGTCCGGCGCCGGCCGCGGCGATGGCGGCGATGCGCCCGGGGGTGAGCAGGGCTGGGGCTTCGATGATTGTGTCGCCGGATTTTCGGATCGCGGCGCGGTGTTCGACGTTTTTTCCCGATTCGGCGGAGGCGTTCAGCGTCACGGACTCGCCGTCGGCGGCGACCGTGCATTTTTCGATGGGAATGACGGCGTCCGCGCCGGTCGGCAGCGGAGCGCCGGTGTTGATCCGCGTGGCGGTACCGGATTCAAGCGGTTGTCCAGAGGCCGCGCCGGCGAGTGTCAAGCCGACGACTCGGAGTGATGCTCCAGCCGCGGAGCAATCGGCGGCGCGAACCGCGAAGCCATCCATCAGTGCCTTGTCGAATGGCGGATAGTCATTCTGCGCAGTGATGGGCGAGGCAAGAATCAGTCCGGCGCATTCGCGCAGCGCCTTGGTGCGAGTTGGCGACGACTCGATCTGTGAGGCGATGTCGGCCCAGGCCTCCTCGACGGAGATTAGCGGGCGACCGTGGCGGGCCCAGGGTTGGGAGAGTTCATTCGGCAAAGGCCCGCTCCGTTCTTGCAGTTGTTTCACTCGGCTTGACATGCCGACATAACGACCGTCGGCATGGCCCCCGGATTAATCGTTGCGTTTCGATCAGAGCCGGGCTGTCATCAGCCCGGTTCGGCGTACGAGTTCATATCGAGTCTATTACTAACTCCGCGTATACCGGCCTGAGGACAGGCCGGCCCTGATCATCTATCGCCGAAACCGTTCGGGTGCGATTTGTGCCAGGCCCAGGCGCTGGCCACGATTTCGCGCAGATCCTCGTAACGCGGCTTCCAATTCAATTCGCGTCTTAATTTCGATGCGTCGGCATACAACTCAGGCACGTCGCCGGGCCGTCGCGGACTTTCGATTACCGGAATCGCGTGACCGGTGATCGCGCGGGCGACGTCGACGACCTGCCGCACAGTCGCGCCATGTCCCGTACCGGTGTTGTAGAACTTGCCGACGCCGGGCTGAATCGCGTTGATCGACAGCACATGAGCTTGCGCCAAATCATCGACATGGACGTAATCGCGAACGCAAGTGCCGTCGGGCGTCGGGTAATCGGTGCCGAAGATGCGCACGACGTCGCGCTGTCCGAGCGCGACCTTGAGCACATTGGGAATCAAGTGTGACTCAGGATTGTGGTCTTCGCCGATGGTTGCATCGGCTGCCGCTCCGGCGGCATTGAAGTAGCGCAGGGCGATGAAGCCCAGACCCCACGCGGCGGCCGAATCCTGCAGCGCCCATTCGACCGCGAGCTTCACGCGGGCATACGGACTGGCCGGATGCTGCGGCATGTCTTCGGTGATTGGCATGCGCCCGGGGATGCCATAGGTCGCACAGGTGGAGCTGAAGACGAAGCGCTTCACGGCATGACGCTGCATCGCGCGGAGCAGTTTGATCGACGCGCCCACGTTGTTGTCGTAGAACTTGAGTGGATCGGTGACCGACTCGCCGACTTCGATGAAGGCGGCGAAATGCATGACTGCGTCGAATTTGTGGCGGCCGAAAAGGCTGTCCAGCAGTTCGCTATCGCCCATTTCGCCGGCGACCAGCGTGGCATCGGGATCCACCGCCTTGGCGTGGCCGGAACAGAGATTATCCAACACGACGACGCGATGACCCGCGGCGAGCAGGGCTCGAACCGCGTGACTTCCGACATATCCGGCGCCGCCGGTGACGAGGACGTTCATACCCATATCTATGCGTCAACCCTCCGTTGGGGCGGTCATTCTAAGCGCGATACAGGCGAACCGCCCGCTCCGGCGGCTATGGGGTAATAAAGACGTTGAACGCGGATCTCGGTATGGGGAACGCGGAACTAAAGAATACCTATGTCCCCCGCACCGCGTTCCGACTTCCGACTTCGTCGTTTGGGCGTGCGGTAGCCCGTTGCGGCGTCGTTTATCATGCTGGCGTGCCTGCCAATGCCAAACTGCATGTACTGATGGTGCCGTCGTGGTGGCCGTCGCCGGAGCAGCCGGGGAGCGGCGTGTTTCACTGCGACTACGCCCGGGCCTTTGCCGAGGCGGGGATGCGGGTCGGCGTGATAGCGCCCGACCTGGTCAGCATGCGCTTTCTCGGGAAGGGGACACGGATTCCGTGGGTGCCGCGGATGACGCATGAGTCGCTCGGCGGGATTCCGGTCGTCCGGGTGCGCGGATTGCACACCGCGCTGCACATGCCGTCGATCCAGATGAAACGCTTCCTGAGCTGGATGCAACGGGGCCTGGAAGAATACCTCGATCGCCAAGGGTTGCCCGACGTGATTCACGCGATGTGCACGGTGCCCGCGGGCTGGGCCTGTACGCAGGTCGGTCCCGCGCTGTCGCGGCGCGTGGTCATCACCGAGCACACCGGGCCGTTCTCGCTTGTGACCCGCAAGCGCGGTCAGGGCGAGTTCGCCTTTGAAGCGCTCGATACGGCAGCCGCCGTGGTCGCAGTGAGCGACTCGACGCGGGGGCAAATGAAGACCGAGGGCGTGCAGCGCGAGGTGCTGGTGTGCGGCAACCCGGTGTCGCCGATCTTCGCCGACGGCCCGGTGCCTGCGACGCGCGGCAGCGGCGGCATGCGCGGACTGTTCGTGGGCCGGCTGGTTCAACCCAAGGGCGCGATGGACCTGGTCGACGCGATCGGGGAACTGGCCAACATGGTGGCCGGCAACGCCAA
>CAYXEY010000371.1:0-2907 GCA_964464105.1 uncultured Planctomycetaceae bacterium | reverse complement strand
TCGGTGAACTGGCGGATCGTGGGCGATGGACCGCTGAAAGACGAAATGCAGCGGCGGCTGAAGCTCTCCGGCATGGCCAGCCGGACGTATTTCTGCGGGCACCTCACGCGGGAACGATTGCGCGACGAGATGGCCCAGGCGGATTTTCTTGTTTTGCCCACATACGCCGAGTCCTTCGGCATGGTCGTGGCCGAGGCGCTGTGCATGGGTCTGCCGGTCATCACGTCGTGGGGCACGGTGTGCGCCGAGTTCGTGGGCCGGGAGGACGGCCTGCTGGTGAACCCCGGCGACGTCGAGAACATCGCCGACGCGCTCAAGGAGATCACCCACTTCGCGGCGGCATCGAGCCGCATGGCCATCGCACAGCGAGCACGACAGCGCTTCAGCCGCGCGGCCGTGGCGGCCTGGTATGCCGAGTTGTTCGCGGGGCTGTGCGATCGAGCGTTGTCCGTGCCGGCGGCGCAGGGCGGGGCGTGACATGTGCGGCATCGCGGGGTTGATCTTCGACGAGCTGGACCCGCGCGGAGGCGAGTGGATTGCGCGGATGACGCAGGCGATGCACCATCGCGGGCCGGATGACGGCGGGGCGGTGGTGTTTGGGCTGAATGGGTCGCCGGTCATGGCAAAAGCGCTCGGCCCGGCGAGCGACCCGGTGAATTGGGGGTATCTGCCGTGTCACGTCGCGCTGGGGGCACGGCGATTGGCGATTCAGGATTTGTCGGCGGCGGGGCACCAGCCGATGTCGTCGCAGGACGGTCACACCTGGCTGGTCTTCAACGGCGAGATTTACAACCACGCAGCGCTGCGCGAGGAGCTGCGCAGGCGTGGGGCGGTGTTTGCGGGACACAGCGACACCGAGGTGCTGCTGCATGCGTACCGCGCATGGGGCATGGAGTGCTTCGCGCGATTGGAGGGCATGTGGGGGCTGGCGATCGTAGACTGGATTGCGCGGCGGGTGGTGTTGTCGCGCGACCGGCTGGGGATTAAACCGCTCTATTTGTCGAGATTTGAGAAGGGGCTGGCGTTTGCGTCGGAGATTCGTCCGCTGCTGGGGCTTCCCGGTGCAATGCGCGGCGTGAATGAGTCGGCACTGCGGGATTTCCTGATTGCGGGGTTGGTGGATCACGACGATGCGACCTTTTTCGACGGCGTGTATGCCATGCCGCCGGGCTGCGTGATTGAATGGCCGCTGCGGCGGTCGACGTCAACGGAATTCGTCGCGAAGGCCACGCGGTACTGGCAGCCCATGGCCGGTTGGGGCGATGCGGATGCCACTGAGGTTGGCGCGGCCTCGGCGATTCGGGATGCGCTTGCTGCCTCAGTGCGAACGCACCTGACCGGCGATGTCGATGTGGGCTCGTGCCTGTCGGGCGGGATCGACAGTTCGGCGATCGTGATGCTGGCGCATCAGGCGGGCGGGGCGGCAGCGCAGGGGTCGCACTGGTCGCAGCATACGTTTACAGCCACGCTGCCGGGCTCGCCGCTGGATGAGGCGCGATTTGCCGAAAAAGTGCTGGAGGCCGCACCGCAGTTAAAGGGCCACAGCGTCGCGCCGTCGGGTAATGGACTCTTGTCGGATATCGACAGGCTAATTGCGTATCAGGAGCAGCCGTTCGGCTCGCCGTCGATCTACATGCAGTGGGAGGTCATGCGGCTGGCGAAACAGACGGGCGTCAAAGTTCTCCTCGACGGACAGGGCGGTGACGAGCTGTTCTGCGGCTATGAGGGCCATTGGCCGCCGATGCTGGCCCATTTATTGACGCACGGGCGATGGATCAGTCTCGTGTCGCAGTTTCGGGCCGTGCCGGCCGCGGCGTTTTCGCGCGGATCACTGGCGGGCCGCACTCTTGCGCATGCCTTGCCCGCTGAGTTGCGGCAGCGCGCCTCGTTGCGGCGGCAATTCCGGCGGCAGGCGTGGCTGGATCGCGATCTGGCGGATGCCGAGGCGCAACCGGACCTGTGGACCGCGCTGCGAATCGCTCCGCCGGCGCCGATGGGAGTACTGGAGGACGGTCCGGCGCTGTCGCGACATTTGTGGAATATCCTGCTGCGTGAGAGCCTGCCGGGCCTGCTGCGCTTTGAGGATCGCAACTCGATGGCCTTCGGCATTGAGGCCCGGGTGCCGATGCTGGATCGAGCGGTGGTTGAAATGGCGATGCGCACGCCCCCGCAATTGAAAATGCGCGATGGCCAGACAAAGCAAGTGCTGCGGACAGCAATGCGCGGCGTGGTGCCCGATGCGATTCTGTCACGCACCGACAAGATCGGATTCGCCGCGCCGACGCTGGATTGGATGCGCGGTCCTTTGCGGAACTGGTGGGGCGATCTGATCGCCTCGCAGTCCTTCCGCGATCGCGGCTGTTTCAGCGCAAAAGGCGTCGAGGAGTTAACCAAGCGGATAGATGCAGACGGCGCATCCGCAAACCAGGCCGCGCTCGACTTATGGCGCGTTGCGATCACGGAAGCCTGGGCACGTCAATTCCTCGACCGGCATCAATGACGGCTGTATGCCAGTTCGCTGTCAGGGAATCGTGGTCGGCAATCGCAATGACGCCGAGGTCGGATCGGCGAGATCGGGAAGTGTGATCGAGGCCGGCACATCGGACAGGGGCCGAAGGTCGTATTCAAGACGCTCCGTAAAGGCCCTGATCTGCGCGGCACTGCAACGGCAAATCACCCCGGTGACGAAGTCGTCCTTGTCGCTGATGTAAATCCACGGACCGGATTTATCAGGCGGGGTCGCCATGAGGCTCGGCACCAATACGTCACGCTGTTTGCCGTCGGTCGAGCCACTCGTTGCGCGTTCAACGGAAAATCGTCGGCCCGCAAGCGGGGCGCCATGCTCCTGCCGGGCCGCGGACTCGATCGATTCGGCCACGAAGAACCGATCCATTGGAGAACAAGACT
>CAYXEY010000370.1:0-5696 GCA_964464105.1 uncultured Planctomycetaceae bacterium | reverse complement strand
GGGTGCTCCGGCCTGCGGATGGGTTGCGTTACTTCACGGCCTGCCGTCGGCGTTGGCGGCATGGCGCGAACGCGCGTGAAATGTCGCACACCGTCGCCTCGATGCAGATTGCTGCGGGACACTTCGCATGCAAACCATTACAAAAAAAGAGCTGATCGATCGCATTGCCGAAAAGACCGCTAACAAGCGTGTGGTGGTGAAGCGGATTGTTCAGCTTTTCCTCGATGAGATCGTCGACGAGCTGAGCCGCGGCAACCGGCTCGAGTTTCGCGATTTCGGCGTATTTGAAAGCAAGATTCGCCAGGCCCGCACGGCGCAGAATCCCAAGACGCTCGAGCGCGTCGAGGTGCCGGAGAAGCGGACGGTCAAGTTCAAGGTCGGCCGCGTGATGAAGATCAAGCTGGTCGCCGCTGAGAAGGCCGGCTCGCACGGGAGCGCATCGACCGGTCGCGGGACTTCCGACGCCCAAAGCGCTTAACGCTATCACCACCGTATCTGTATTCGCCGCCATTCAGCAAGCCGCTGTCAGCATTGGCCTTAGCGTTCCCGCCGCGGCGCCAAACCGACCAGCTATACTCCAAAAACGACTGGCGTTGCCGGTTTGGTTTTGATATAGTCCGCATCCCTGTTAGGCGGGTCGTGCGTGAGCGCGTCCAACAGGTGACAGCAGAAATCTCGCGATACTCCACGATGGATCAGCCGAGCCCAACGCCCGCCCTGTCCGATGCAGCCACCACCGGTGCGACCCGATTCGAACGGCCCATGACTGATGTCGAGGCGGGCGCTAATGTGGTGATCACACGCTTTGGCGATCTGCGTGGCGAGTCGTTGCGCGTGCGCGAAATGGGGCTTTTTGAAGGACGCAGCCTGCGTGTGGTGCATTGCAGCGACCCGCTTATCTGCCAGGTCGACCAGGCCCGCGTGGGGCTGGCCCGGCGCATCGCCTGCGAGATCTTCGTCGAGCCTTGTGCCGCCTGCCCGCTTCGTGGTTAGACACATGTCAGAATCCACGCGGCTCTTGTCACAACTCAGCGTGGGTGATTCCGCAAAAGTGCTGCGCGTCTGCGGCGACGGCGACATCCGGGGTCGCCTGCTCGAAATGGGCTTAACGACAGGTGTCACCGTTCGCATGGTGCGGACCGCCCCAATGGGCGATCCGATCGAACTTCTGGTGCGAGGCTATCACCTCAGTCTTCGCAAGAGCGAGGCCGCGGCCGTGGAAGTCGAGGGCGCTTGATGGCGGCCGCCGTGACGAGTCCGCCCAGCGCTGCGCCTCCCCGCCGCATTGCCGTCGCGGGCAATCCCAATTCCGGCAAGACAACTGTATTCAACGCACTGACCGGCCTGCGCCACAAGGTCGGCAACTATGCCGGCGTCACCGTGGAAAAGCGCGAGGGCGTGCTCACCGGCAGCGGCAGCCTCCTGCTCGATCTGCCTGGCACCTACAGCCTGTCGGCACGCTCGCCCGACGAGGAAGTCGCCCGCGATGTGCTGCTCGGCCGTCTGCCCGGCGAGGGCCGGCCCGATGCGGTCTTGATCGTGCTCGACGGGTCGAATCTGGAGCGAAATTTGTACTTCGCGGCGCAGGTACTCGACTTTGGCGTGCCCGCCGTAGTGTGCTGCAACATGATGGACGTCGCCCGGCGTCGCGGCCTGATAATTGACTGCGGAAAGCTCTCCGGGGAACTGGGAGTGCCGGTCATCGGCGCGGTGGCCAATCGCCGCGAGGGCATCGACGCCGTGCGGACCGCGCTGGGCGACGAGCAGTTTATTCGGCCGCCGGGGCGTGCTTGGAAGCTCAGCGAGACCATTGAGACCGCATTCGATCGCATCGCCAATGAAATGTCATCGTGCGGGGCAATTCCCGCCCACGCCGTGCGCGGCGCAGCCGTGCTATGGTCAGTCGATTATCTCTCCGGTGGCCAGGCCGGTCGCGCGTCGGCCGAGCGATTCCTGGCCCGTATCCCGCCCGAATCAGCCGCGGTTATTCGGCGTGAGGCCGATGCAATCCTGGCGGACACGCCGGACCTCGGCGCGGCCGTGGTCGAAGCCCGTTATGCCTGGATCGGCGGGGTCATCCAGCGGGCCGTGCGCGAGGAGCCGCGCGAATCCGAATACACCCTGAGCGACCGCATCGATCGCATCGTCACTCACAAGGCCATCGGCCCGGTCATTTTCGCCGCGGTCATGATGCTGCTCTTTCTGTCGATATTTTCGTGGGCCGAGCCGCTGATGGGGTTGATCGAGTCGGGTCAATCGTGGCTGGCCGAACAGGTCAACACGCACATGGCCGAGGGCGCGCTGCGTTCTCTGTTGGCCAACGGCGTGATCGGCGGGGTCGGCTCGGTGGTGGTCTTCTTTCCGCAGATATGCATCCTCTTTCTCGCCCTGGGCATTCTGGAGGACAGCGGCTACATGGCCCGGGCTGCGTTCCTCATGGATAAGCTGATGAGCCGCGTCGGCCTGCATGGCAAGAGCTTCATTCCGCTGCTCTCGTCGTATGCCTGCGCGATTCCTGGCATTATGGCCACTCGCACCATTCAGGATCGCCGCGATCGGCTCGCAACGATCCTTGTGGCTCCGTTGATGAGCTGCTCGGCCAGACTTCCGGTGTACATCATTATCATTGCGGCGGTCTTCGGCGAAAGCACCTGGCTCAAAGCCGGCGTCATGTTCGGGCTTTACGCCGTGGGCACGGCCGTCGCCCTGGGCATGGCCCTGTTTTTCAAGCGGACCCTGCTGGCCGGGCCGCCGTCGTCATTCATCATGGAATTGCCGCCATACCACCTGCCGAGGCCATGGCCGATCCTGCGTGGAACCTGGGATCGCAGCAAGCTGTTTCTGACCCGGGCGGGTACGACGATTTTCGCAGTGTGCGTAATCATCTGGGCATTGTCGTACTACCCGCGCATGAAGCCCGCGGAGTTGAGCGGCGAGGCAACGGCCCGACTCGCGGCGATCGATCCGGCTGACGCCGAGGCACATTCGCGGGTGATGGAGTCTGAGCAGTTGCGGCACAGCTACATCGGGCGACTTGGCCAGGTGATCGAGCCGGTCATTCGTCCGATGGGGTTCGACTGGAGGCTGGGCATCGGCATCCTGTCGTCTTTCCTGGCCCGCGAGGTGTTTGTCGGAACGATGGGGATCACTTTCAGCGTGGGCGAGGCGGATGAGTCATCGGCGGAACTGCGCGACCGACTGGCGACGGCGACCTGGCCCGACGGCCGCCTCGTGCTGACGCCACTGGCCGGCATCTCGCTCATGGTGTTCTACATGCTGGCCTGCCAATGCGTGAGCACGCTGGCCGTGACGCGACGAGAAACGGGCGGGTGGAAGTGGCCGGCGTTCATGTTCGCATACATGACGGTGCTCGCGTGCGGGGCGTCGATAATGATTTATCAGGTCGGCAGTCGGATGGGTTGGGGTGTATGAAGAAAGGCACGAAGGCACTGAGGCAGAATGTGAAGCGCCAATAAGCAAACGTTCGTGAATTGGCGCCCCATTGGCGAGTGGAATTTTCGAAGGGCAAGGATGCCATTGAGCCGTGACCTCAAAGTGCTGACGATCGTCGGGGCGCGGCCGCAATTCGTGAAGGCGGCCGCAGTCAGCAGGGCAATTGGAGCCAGTAATTCCGCCGACGGCCGGCGAATTGACGAACGTCTGCTTCATACCGGACAGCACTACGCCCCCAACATGTCGGCGGTCTTCTTCGCCGAACTGGGCATTCCCGAACCGGCCTATCACCTCAACGTCGGCTCCGGCTCGCATGCCCGGCAGACCGGGGACATGCTGATCGGTATCGAGCGAGTCATTCAATCCAATCGTCCGGACCTTGTCTTGGTTTACGGCGATACCAACAGCACGTTGGCCGGGGCGATGGCCGCGGCCAAGCTCGGCGTGCCGGTGGCCCATGTGGAGGCCGGACTGCGCAGCTTCAATCGGGCCATGCCCGAGGAAATCAATCGAATCCTGACCGACTCGATCAGCGATCTGCTGCTGTGTCCGAGCCGGTTCGCCGTTGATCAGCTAGGCCGCGAGGGCATCAGCCGAGGCGTGCACCACGTTGGCGATGTGATGTTCGACTCCTTGCTCCATCACGCGAAGCAGTCGGAGGCGCAGTCCACAGCCATCGCGCGTCTGGGGCTGGTTCCCGGGTCTTTTGCTCTGGTCACGCTGCATCGGGCCGAGAACACCGATTGCCCGGAACGGCTGCGCGAACTTCTGAATACCCTCTCTCGGCTGCCGCTGCCGGTCGTTCTTCCGATGCACCCGCGTACGAAAGCGGTTTTGGGGGCGGACTGGACCGCGGGAGGCGGCCTAAACGTTATCGAACCCGTCGGATATCTCGATATCCTGGCGCTGATTCGAGCCGCCCGCGTCGTGCTCACCGACTCCGGGGGGATGCAGAAGGAGGCCTATTGGCTGGGCCGCCCGTGCGTCACGCTTCGCGAGGAGACCGAGTGGGTGGAACTGGTGGATGCAGGGGCCAACTGGCTGGCGGGCACGTCGCGCGAGCGGATCAACGCGGCATTCAGCTGGGCAAAATCGTGGCGGCCCGCGGGTGAGCCAAACCTCTACGGCGCCGGTGACGCCGCTCGAAAAATCGTCCAGTTGCTTAAGGAACTCACATGAGATCCAAGCGCGTTCCTAACGCGACAAATCACAGGCAACTCTGCATCACAAGTTTTTATGGGCGCAAATGTTGAAAATTCGCGCAGGATTTGCTTGTCTCTGTGATTTTACCGATATACTAGGGTATGAAGAATCGCCGCACGGTCACCATTCAGGCGGGGGCCATTCCCTTTCGACAGGGCCGCGGCGGGCGTCTCGAAATCCTTCTCATCCGCAAGGTCAATAAGAAAAAGTGGGGCATTCCCAAGGGCATGGTCGAGCGCGACCAGTCTCCGCCCGAGGCGGCCGAGGCAGAATCCGTCGAAGAAGCCGGGGCGATTGGCGAGCTGTCGCCCCAGTCCATCGGCGCTTTCACCTACACCAAGTTGGGCTGCCAATTCCTGGTGCATGTCTATTTGCTTCGCGTCCAAGAGGCGGCCGATGTCTTTCCCGAGCATCGAGTCCGTGAGCGGGCCTGGTTCCCGATCGAACGCGCTGCATCGATGATCCGCCAGCCTGAGGTGCGAGAAATGATCCGCGCATTGCCGCGGAACCTGGCAGGTGGAACGAAGGTTGCCCGGTCAATAGCAAGCGATCAGAACTGAGACCAGTTTTCCCACTCCTTCAACACGATTCCGTCCGATTCCGCTAACATCTCCTGTCGTTGGTATTCATTGGAATTCCACCGTCTGCGTTGAGCAGACTGCAACAGGAGCGTCATCATGTCGGGCACTCGTATCGAAAAAGACTCCATGGGCGAAATGACCGTGCCGGCGACGGCCCTGTGGGGCGCGTCCACTCAGCGCGCAGTCGAGAACTTTCCCATTTCTGGCTATCGCTTCAACCGGCGGTTCATCCGGGCGATGGGATTGATCAAGCAATGCGCCGCCGAGGCCAATGCCAGGTTCGGCACCGTGCCCAAGGACAAAACTGACTGGATCGTGAAAGCGGCCCAGGAAGTCATCGACGGCAAGCTCGATGATCAATTCGTGCTGGATATCTTCCAGACCGGTTCGGGCACGTCGACCAACATGAATGCCAACGAGGTGATCGCCAACCGGGCCATGCAGCTCGGTGGTGCGGGA
>CAYXEY010000369.1:0-5704 GCA_964464105.1 uncultured Planctomycetaceae bacterium | reverse complement strand
GGAACCCACATACATCGAGTGGCTTGAGTCTCCATACAGCGATCCGCAATTTCCGAACCATGCGAATTGCGTGACTTGCCACATGCCGCCGACCGGCAATACGACCTTTTGCACGGTCCAGTTTCCACCGCTGGAGCGAGATCCGAGTCTCATTCGTTCACACAGTATTCGCGGCACCACGCCCGAGTTTCTTGAGAATGCCGTGGTCATGAACATGGACTGGAACAGGAGCGGCGCCGCGCTCACCGTAAATGTCACGCTGACCAATACCGGCACCGGTCACCACGTCCCCACAGGCGTGACCACGCGAAACATGATCCTCCTGGTGGAGACTTGGCCCGATGGACAGGATCCTGTGGCGAACATGCTGCCATTTACCGGGACGCAAACGGTGCACGCCCTGGGCGGCGTCGGCAACCCGGCGCAAGGCTATTACGCGGGTCGTCCCGGAAAGCTGTTTGCCAAGGTGAATCACGACGCCGACGGCCATAGTCCCACGTTCTTTACGGATGCTACGGGCATCGTCTTCGATACGCGTATTGCAGCCCTGGACTCCGATGCAACTTCGTACTCATTCACGCTGCCCGCCGGCAACGCGAACATCAGGCTGCGCGCGCGGTTGATTTACCGCCGAGCCTGGCGGGCGTTGGTTGACGCCAAGCAATGGACGCAGGACGGGCACGGCAATCCTCTCGGCGATGTGGCCCTGCCGCATTATGGCCACCTGATGGAATCGGTCGAGGTGACGATTCCAGTCTGTACAGCACCGGGCAACGGCGACGTGAATGGGGATGGCGCGCTGAACGGGCTGGATGTGCAGGAATTCGTGACGGCCATGCTGAACTATCCTCACGGGCCGGCGACCTCTGCATTTTGTGCCGCCAACATGCTGCCGGATGCGGATCTCAATGCCGGCGACGTCGGTCTTTTTGTATCGGGCCTGCTCAATCCTTGAACAAAATGGAGTCAATCATGGCAAACGCCCTGATGGAGTTTGACACCCAGCTTGAAACGCAGGAACACACGGCACGGGTCATCGCGGTCTGTGTTTCTCCCGGCGGCATTCCCAAAGTGGTCGTGCCCAATGCGGAGCTGACGTTTTCGGGATTGGCCGGCGACGGTCATGCGCACGAAAAGCACGTTCGCCCACATCGTGCCGTGCTCATTCAGGACGTCGAAGAGCTGGACCATCTGCACAGCGAGGGATTCGAACTCAGCCCCGGCATGCTCGGGGAGAATCTGACCGTGCAGGATTTGCATGTGCAGCACATGGCGCCAGGCACACGCCTGCGCTTCGAGGCGGGGCCGCTGATCGAATTGAGCGAGCCGCGGCGGCCCTGCTATGTGCTGGACCAGATCGATCCGCGCTTGCAGACGGCGGTGGTCGGGCGCTGCGGCTATCTCGCACGGGTGATCGAGCCGGGCCATGTGTTCGAAGGACAGTCGATTGCAATCGTGACCTAAATGTGATTGGGGGGACATGACCAAGAGCAAAAGTTTAAATGAACATCCTGCTTCTCTATCCCGCGACGCCAAGCACCTTCTGGAGCTTCACCCACGTATTACCGTTTGTCGGCCGAAAAGCGGCATTCCCACCGCTCGGCCTGCTGACCGTCGCGGCGATGCTGCCCTGGGAATGGAACCTGCAGCTGGTTGACGCCAATGTGACCCGCGTCACGAATGCGCAGATTGACTGGGCTGACTACGTCCTGATCTCCGGCATGATCGTTCACGCCGATTCCGCGCGCGAGTTGATCCAGCGCTGTCAGGCCCGTTCACGCCGAGTGATTGCCGGGGGGCCGTTGTTTACGACCGGTCACGAGCGTTTCCCTGAAGTCGAGCATTTCGTGCTGGCGGAGGCCGAGGATGTCATGCCTCAACTGGTGGCCGACATGCTGTCGGGCGATTTGAAGCACTATTACCGCAGTGCCAATCGCCCCGATGTAACTCGAACACCCATTCCCCGGTGGGATCTCATCGACTTGCGGCATTACGCAACCATGTCGGTGCAGTTCTCGCGCGGGTGTCCCTTCAACTGCGACTTCTGTGACATCATCGTCATGAACGGCCGGGTGCCGAGGGTCAAGACGAGCGGGCAGATGATGGCCGAATTGGAGTCGCTTGCCGCCGCCGGATGGAATGGCACCGTGTTTGTCGTCGACGATAACTTCATCGGGCACAAGACACGGGTCAAGGCGTTCCTGCGCGAGTACATCTTGCGCCGCAAACAGGCCCGTCTTCGTTTCCGCTTCCTGACTCAGGCGTCGGTCAATGTTGTTGACGACGCGGAGCTGATGGACCTGATGGTTCAGGCCGGTTTCAAGAGTTTGTTCATCGGCATCGAAAGCCCTGACGAGGCGAGCCTGGCCGAGTGCGCCAAAGTGCAAAACACGCGGCGCGATCTTGTGTCGGCGGTGCGGGCCATTCACCGCGCCGGCATGGAGGTCATGGGCGGCTTCATCGTCGGTTTCGACAGCGATCAACCCAGCGTATTTGAAGCGCAGAAGCGGTTCATTCAGGAATCAGGCGTGGTCACGGCCATGGTTGGACTGCTCACCGCGTTGCCGGAGACGCGACTTTTCGCGCGGCTCAAGCAGGAGGGCCGGATCTTGACGCACAGCACGGGAAACAACCTCGACGCCGTGCTCAATTTCGTGCCCAGGCTCGATCGCGAGCTGCTGATCGACGGTTATCGCAATCTGGTGAAGCAACTCTACGCGCCCCGCGAATACTACCGGCGCATTCAGACATTTTTGAAGTCCTACCGGCCCGTGGGGCCGCGACCGCGGCTGACCCGCGCGGACCTGACGGCTTTCCTGAAATCGCTCTGGGTCATGGGCGTCGCGCGGCGTGGCCGCCGGGAGTACTGGAAGTTCCTCACCCGAACGCTGCTTCATCACCGAGCCGCGTTTGCCGAGGCCGTTGCGCTGGCCATCACGGGATTGCATTTCCGCAGAATCGCCGCCTCGCTTTAACGACACGCGCAGCGCAATGGACGGGTTCGCACCAGGCTGCCCACGCCTGGGCTGCATCCGTCAAATTGCAAACCTCACGTCCGTCGCTTCCGGGTGCGACGGGGGTTTCGGTTTTCCTGCCTGCCATCGGCGACTTCCCCTGTTGTGATGACATTCAAGGCAATCGTCGATTTGCTTTCGCACAGCGGTGTGCTGGCGCTGGGTTCGGCAATCACCTCGGCAATGGTCGAGCTGGCGAAAGCGTGCTCCACCGCGGCCATTGCGTCGTCGAGACGCTTGTGCAGAGGACAAAGCACGGTGCCATGCGATCGAATCCCGAGCGGGCATCGCCGAATTCGCTGCACCGGGTCAACGGAATTGACCACGTCAAGCACGCGGATGTCGGCCGGCGCCCGATTCAGCCTGAATCCGCCCGACCGGCCGGGGTTTGAGATAACCAGGCCGGCGCGGGCCAGCTCCTGAAGCACCTTGGACAGATATCCAGCCGGGATTTTCGTGACCTTTGAAATGTCGTGCGTGCTGAATGCGCGGTCAGGTCTACTGGCCAGCCAGACCACGGCCCGCAGGGCATATTCGGCAGTTTGGGAAATCACGATAACTCCTGTGGCTAATTGCCATTCGGTTCCGGGTTGTCCCGTCCGGCGGATTATATCTGGATCTTGACATCCAGGATAGAGCGGCGTTACCCTACTATACTAAATCTGGACGTCCAGGTTTAGATTAAGCCCGGCGTTCGAGGGCCGCCTCCAACTCAGAAGGGATTTGTGCGATGAAGAATCGACGTCTTTGGATCACCCTTGCCGCCGTCATCACTGTCTCGTTTGCCGTGCTCGGCTACTACGGCCGCGAGCTTTACCACCAGGCGCCGCCCATCCCGCAGCGCGTCGTGGCCGCCGACGGCCGCGTCCTTTTCACCGGCGCGGATATTCGCGACGGTCAGAATGTCTGGCAGTCCATGGGCGGTCAGGAAGTGGGCACGGTTTGGGGGCACGGCGCTTACATCGCGCCCGATTGGTCGGCCGACTGGCTTCACCGCGAAGCAAGCTGGATCCTGGACAAGTGGTCGCAGTCCGAGCATGGGCGGAAATTTGACGAACAGGACGCCGTGGCCCAGGCCGCGCTGAAGGCGAGGCTCAAGCAGGAGCTGCGCACGAATACGTACAACGCAAGCACCGGCGATCTGACGATTTCGACCATTCGGGCGGAGGCTTACTCGGAAGTCGGTCGTCACTATGACGCGCTGTTCGGCAGCGATTCGTCCATGGACTCGCTTCGCGAGGCCTATGCCATTGCGCCGAATTCGGTACCCGATGCGGCGCGGCGTCAGCAGCTCAACGCGTTCTATTTTTGGACCGCATGGGCCTGTGCCACCAATCGTCCCAACACGGAGATTAGCTATACGAACAACTGGCCGTCGGAAGCGCTGATAGACAACAAACCCACACCCTCGATTCTGGTCTGGTCAGTGATCAGTTTTGTATTGCTGCTGGCCGGCATCGGCGCGCTGGCCTGGCATTCCGCCGTCAGCCGCGAAAGCGAGGATCCATTCAGCGAAACGCCCGCCTCCGATCCGCTGCTTGCGCTGACTCCGACGCCGTCCATGCGCGCCACCCTCAAGTATTTCTGGATTGTTGCATTGCTCATCGTCGTGCAGGTGGGCCTCGGCGCGGTCACGGCCCATTACGGCGTGGAGGGCGCCAGTTTTTACGGCATCCCTCTTGCAACCATTCTGCCTTATTCGGTCACGCGGACCTGGCACACCCAACTGGGCATTTTCTGGATTGCCACGGCGTGGCTCGCGACCGGACTATTCGTTGCTCCGGCCGTATCTGGCCGCGAACCCAAGTTTCAGCGGTTTGGGGTGAACTTTCTGTTTGCCTGCCTGCTGATCATTGTCGCGGGGTCGATGTTCGGCACCTGGTACGGCACGCGACAAAAGATGGGCTTGGAGATGAACTTCTGGTTCGGCCATCAGGGATACGAGTATGTTGACCTCGGCCGGTTCTGGCAGATTTTTCTGTTTGTCGGTTTGTGGCTGTGGCTCGGGTTGACGGCGCGAGCCTTGTGGCCGGCGTTCCGCCAGCCGGGACAGCACCGTCATCTGTTGGCATTGTTCCTGATTGCCTCAACTGCGATCGCATTGTTCTACGGCGCCGGCCTCATGTGGGGGCGGCAGACACACCTGGCCATCGCGGAATATTGGCGCTGGTGGGTGGTTCACCTCTGGGTCGAGGGGTTCTTCGAGGTCTTCGCCACGGTCGTGATCGCGTTTCTGTTTACGCGTCTGGGCCTGCTGCGGGTCGCATCAGCCACCTCAGCCGTGCTCTTTTCCACGATCATCTTCCTTTCCGGCGGAATCATCGGCACCTTCCACCACCTTTACTTCACCGGCACACCCACCGCGATACTCGCCCTCGGGTCCGTATTCAGCGCGCTGGAAGTCGTTCCCCTTACCCTTATTGGATTCGAGGCCTACGAAAACCTGAAACTCACAAAGGCCCGGCCCTGGGTCAGCGCCTACAAGTGGCCCATTTACTTTTTTGTCGCCGTGGCCTTCTGGAACCTGGTCGGCGCGGGCCTGTTCGGGTTCTTCATCAATCCCCCGATTGCCCTTTACTACATGCAGGGATTGAACACGACGCCGGTGCACGGGCATACCGCGCTGTTCGGCGTGTATGGAATGCTGGGCATCGGTCTCATGCTTTTCTGTCTGCGCGGATTGACCGCAC
>CAYXEY010000368.1:0-5765 GCA_964464105.1 uncultured Planctomycetaceae bacterium | reverse complement strand
TCGGCGAGGTCCGGGGCCTGGGCCTGATGCTGGGCGTGGAGCTGGTCCGCGACCGCAAGACCAAGGAGCCGGCGAATACCGAGACGGTCCGCATATTTGAAGAGGCTCGAAAGCGGGGATTGCTCATCGGAAAGGGCGGTTTCTACGGAAATGTCCTGCGAATCAAGCCGCCGATGTGCCTGAATGAGGCGGATGCGGATTTCATCATTGCGGTGCTGGACGACATTCTGGGATCGATGAAGTAGCCAAAGTTGCACTATCAAAACACCGGACGCAAGTCCGGGGCGGTGGGCCGAACACGTTAAAAGCGCGCTCCGCTTCAGGCGGCCTAAACCCGCCTGGTGGGCTGAGAGGGGCAGGTTAAGGCCGTTGGCAATACAACCGGCTTTCCGAACCCATATTTGCCTCCCGGCGGGGTTCCCAAGCCGGGTTGCAAACGGTTACAATCGGGACTTGCGGGTTGGACCGCGGTGAGGACCGCGGGGCACTCCCAACCTCCTCACACCTGCCCTCGCGATCCAAAGAGCCTCATGCCCGATGAATTTCTCGACGCGTCCGTGGGGCCGATTCTGGCGGCGTTGCCGCAGACCGGCGATCACTTCAGCGTCGTCAAAATCGTGATTTACTTCCTGGCCATGCTGTTGTGGGCCCACAACAGCGCCTGGGTCGACGCCGACACCAACAAGATCCGCACACGGCGAGGTCCGTGGCTACTGGCGGTCATGGGGTCCGGCATACTCTGTCTTTTCATCTGGCTTCTCGTGCCGATCTTCTGGATTGGCCTTGCGGTCTTTGCCGTCTTGTATGGCGCCGCGATCATTTCGTACTGCGTCTATCACAACGCCCGCTGTGCGCCGGCTGAGACGGTGCTCACGTCGGCTCACATCAAGCGGTTGACCTCGCCCAAGGCTCAAAACGTTGAAACCGTGCACGCCCAGGATCGCGTTCGCATCAAGGACAAGAATGGCAAAACGCCGCCATGGCCGACCGATCAGGCCGAACACGCCGCGTATTCAGCCATGCAGGATCTCCTCTTCGACGCCATCTGGCGGCGCAGCAGCGACGTCAAGATGGACCTGATTCCCGAGCGGCAGGTCAAGATTGTGTACAAGATCGACGGCGTGGAGCGCACGCGCGAGCCGATCGACCCCGCGACCGGCGCGCTGATTTTTGCCCACCTCAAGCGCATCGGCGGCATGAGCCCCGACGAGCGCCGCCGCCCGCAGCAGGGCAACTTCAAGGCCATCATTGGCGCCGGCGGTAAGGGCGACAAATCGGTGGATGTCGACGTCAAGACCTCCGGCAGCACGGCCGGCGAGCGCATGGTGTTGAAATTGTTCTCCGCCGAGAGCAAGTTCCGCGTGCCCGATCTGGGTTACACCAAGGATCAATTGGCCGTCTTCGAGCCGATCGTGCGATCCAACCAGGGCCTGATCATCATCTCCGGCCCGCGGGCCAGCGGTGTGACCAGCACGCTTTATTCAATGCTGCGGCACCACGACGCCTTCATGCAGAACATCCATACGCTGGAGACCGCCAAGAGCCTTGATCTCGAAAACGTCACTCAGCACGTCTTCGACGCAAAGGATGCGGCAGTGCCGTTCTCCAAAAAGTTCCAGTCCATCCTGCGAACCGACCCTGACGTTATGATGGCCGGCGACACCCTCGACGGCGACACGGCCACCCTCGCGGCTCAATACGCCAAGGGGGGCAAGAAGATTTACATGGGTCTCACCGCGGCGGACACATTCAGTGCGCTGCGCAAGTATGCTGATTTCACGGGAGATGCGGGGCTGCTGGCCAATAGCATCACGGCGATCAGCAACCAGCGGCTGGTCCGCGTGCTCTGCACGACCTGCCGTCGGGCGTACAAGCCCGATCCCGCGCTGCTCAAGAAGGCCAACCTGCCGGTCGGCGAAAACCGGCCGTTTTTCCGACCGCCGAATCCAAACGAAGTTGAAGTCGACAAGCAGGGCAATCCAATCGTCTGTCCGGTGTGTCAGGGCTCGGGCTATTTTGGCCGCACGGGCTTGTTTGAGCTGCTGATCATCGATGAACCGATGCGGAAGCTCATTGCCGCGGGCACGTCGATTTCGGCGCTCAAGAGCGAGGCCCGCAAGCGCGGCATGCTCTACCTGCAGGAGGTCGGACTGCAGAAGGTGTATGACGGATTCACCAGCATCAATGAAGTGCTCCGGGCGACTCGGGAAGAAGGCGGCGGCGGTCCAGCACCGGCTGCCGCGCCGGCCGCGTGATCGATTTGCTGCGATTGGATTTCAGGCCGTAGGCGAAAACAGGAATTTCTGCCATGTTGTTTTCCATCATTGTCTTTCTGATGGTCGTGCTGGTCGCCATGTTCTGGACCTACCAGGGCCTGCTGTCCAGCGTCATCATGTTCGTGGAGACGCTGGTCTCCTTCATGCTGGCCTGGGAGTTTCACGAGGCCCTGCACGGCGTCTGGCGCGAGTCGCTCGGCGACGGCATCGGACTGCCCTCGGCCTTCATCCTTATCTTCCTGGTCGCACTGATCATTCAGCGCGAGATTACCGACCGCCTGGTCAAGAAAAACGTGACCATTCCCATCTACTTCGACCGCGCCGGCGGCGGCATCGTCGGACTCTTCACCGGTCTGCTGCTGGTCGGCTCGGCGCTTATTCCCGTACAGATGCTGCCCATCGGCGGCGACATCTTTGGATTTGATCGGGTCGACGAGAAAGAAAACAAGCGAATGGTGCGCAAGCTCGGCTTTGTTAATCCCGATGGCTTTGCCGTCTGGGTCGGCGAGGCCCTTTCCAACAAGCGCTTCGGGGCCGGAAATCCGCTTGGCGTCTCACGGCCAGACCCGTTGATGGACCTTTATGGCGCTCGCAATGCCACCCAGACCGAGGACACCCATTTCATTCCGGCCAAGTCGATCGAGGTGACCGGCTACTGGTATGCCGATCGCATCGATCAGGCCAAGCATAGGATGGATGGTACGAAGCTCAAGCGGGAGTTCACCACGGAGATGGCCAGCGATTCGGGCACGCGTTTCCTGGTGGCCCACGTGATCGTCAAGCGCAATGCCATGCCCAAGGACAAGGGCAACCTCTGGTTCCGCGTGCCGCAGTTCCGAATCTTCGGCCCGCCGCCCGCGGAAGGGGCTGTCGCGAATCCCCACTGTTACCTGGCCGTGGGACTCACCGATCTGTATTCGAACAAGGAGCAACAGCTCAACAAGGTCGAGGCCGAGCAGACCCGCCGGCTGGTGAGATTCAATCCACAGACCAACTTCATCATTGGCGAAGGCGTCACGCCGCCGGTGGTGGTCAAGGAGGCCAACGAAAGCGGCCAGGAGACCGTGACCGGCTTCGGTTTCGACGTGGCGTTTGAAGTACCGGAAGACTTTCAACCCTGGTACATGGAGTTCAAGCGCGGGGCGCGGTTCGACTTCACCGGCAAGAAGGACCTCTTCCAGAAGGAAATTCCCGACGAGGCCTCAATCGCCCTCGGCAAGGATGGCGCAGGTGCGGGAGGCGGTTCACGGTCGCCCGTGGGCGGCGGCGTGAAGGGGGTGACCAATGTCGCCCATGCCATCGAGGAGCGCACGGGCGTATCCAGCGAGCTTCCGACCATTCTCGATTCGGGCAATTCGGCCGTTTCGCGTTTTGTTCAGGGCGGAAAGCTCGGCTCGGGCAAGGTTGTCTTTGAGGTGCCGGAAAAGCCGATCGAGGCAGGCTCGCGCATCACTGAGTTTGCCGTGCCCGATGACAAGAAACTGGTGCAGATCGGCGCCGAGAAGAACTTCCCCGGCAGCATGTTCGGCCGGGCACTGAACTACGCTACAAACGTCGTGGCTCAGATCTTCGTCCAGGATGACAAGGGCGAAAACTACTACGCGATTGGCGTGTATTCCGCCGCCGTGGTCAACGGCAAGTGGGTCTTCGAAATTCAATACAAGCCCGATGCCGAAATGCCCGACAAGCCAGGCACGCTGGAAAAGCCCGAGCGGCTGACCCAAACGATCATGAAGAACGCCAAGCCCGAGGAGCGGAAATTCGGTTATCTCTTCCTCGTGCCGCCGGGAACGCACCTGGTGAAGTTCTTCACCGGCGGCCGCAACGGCCAGTCGCAGGATATCGACATTACGACGAATTGATTCTGGCGTCGGTCGACTTTCACTGCGAAGTCTACGGAGAGGGTGCCACTGGCAGCTTGCTGCCAGTGCGAACGTGAGCAAATGCACCTCACGCCCATCAATTCGTAGGCAGCAGCACCATCAACATTCACACTGGCTGACGAGCAGCCAGTGGCACCTCATTTGGATGCACCTTCGTCTCGCGATAATCGCTCGTTTTATTGAGCTTCCTTGGCCATCTCAGCCCGGTCGGCCCGCTTCCGCGCCACCGGATCGAGCACGCGCTTGCGCATGCGGCAGGCTCCCGGCGTGATTTCGACCAGCTCATCCTCCTCGATGTATTCGAGCATGGCCTCCAGCGACAGCTCGCGGGGCGGCCGCAGCACGACCGTTTTGTCGGCCGACGCCGCGCGGATGTTGGTCATCTTCTTCATGCGGACGATGTTGATCTCGATGTCGTCGTCCTTGCAGTGCTCGCCGACGACCTGACCGGCATACACTTCGTCGCCCGGCTTCACGAACATGATTCCGCGGTCGGCCAGTCCTTCGATGGCGTAGGCCGTCACGCGCCCACTCTCCGTGGCAACCATCACGCCGTTAATTCGGCTGGGGATTGAGCCGCGCAGGTGCTCGTATTCGTAGAACGAATGATGCATGATCGCCTCGCCGCGTGTGGCGTTGAGCATGCGTGTTCGCAAACCGATCAGGCCGCGGGCGGGAATCGTGAACTCCATCGAAGTGTGGCCGTCCTTGTTCTCCATCTTGACCATCTCGCCGCGACGCTGGCCGGTCAGCTCAATGACGGGGCCTGACGCGGAGCTTGGCACATCGACCACGAGGTACTCGATCGGCTCGGCCTTCTTGCCGTCGATCTCGCGGTAAATGACCTTGGGCTTGCCCACGCACACTTCGTAGCCTTCGCGGCGCATGGTCTCGATCAAGACACCCAGGTGCAGCAGGCCGCGGCCCGACACGCGAAATGAATCCTTCTGGGCCATGTCTTCAACTCGCAGGGCCACGTTGTGATGCAGCTCCTTGAAGAGGCGGTCGCGAATGTGCCGCGTGGTGAGGAACTTGCCTTCGCGTCCGGCGAAGGGGGAATTGTTGACTGAGAAGACCATGGTCAGCGTGGGCTCGTCGACCGGGATGACCGGGAGCGGATGCGGATCTTCCGGGTCGGTCACGGTGTCGCCGATGCCTACCTCGGGAATTCCCGCGACCGCGATAATGTCGCCGGCCTCGGCCTTGGTGACACGCTCGCGACCCAGACCTTTATAGACATAAAGCATATCGATGGTGTCGAGGTAGCGGTGGCCATCGCGGGAAATCAGCATGACCTTCTGGCCCTCGGCCAGCTTGCCCTCGAAGATGCGGCCGATGGCGATGCGTCCTACATAGTCGGAGTATTCGAGCGTGGTGACGAGCATCTGCACCGGCTTATCGACGCTGCCCACGGGCGGCGGCACGCTCTTGATGATCTCCTCGAAGAGCGGAATCACGTCCATGTTGGTGTCTTCGGGTTTGCGCCGGGCGTAGCCGTGCTTGGCGCTGGAGTAGATGATCGGGAAATCGAGGTCGTCCTCCTGGCAGCCCATGTCGATGAAGAGGTCGTAGATCTCGTCCAGCACTTCCTTCACCCGGGCATCGG
>CAYXEY010000367.1:0-5769 GCA_964464105.1 uncultured Planctomycetaceae bacterium | reverse complement strand
TCTGCCGCCCGGGCGACATCGGCGCGGACGTCTGCCACCTGAACCTGCACAAGACCTTCTGCATTCCGCACGGGGGTGGCGGACCAGGCATGGGGCCGATCTGCGTGGCGAAGCATCTTGCGCCGTTTCTGCCCGGTCGCCCGGGCGTCGAAGGCACGGAGGCACGACAGCACGAAGGCGCGAAGGGTAAAGAAGTCGGCCCGGTGTCGGCTGCGCCGTATGGAAGTCCGAGCATCCTCACTATTTCCTACGCCTACATCGCCATGATGGGGGCTGAGGGCCTTAAGCAGGCCACACAGGTTGCCATTCTCAACGCCAACTACATGGCCAAGCGCCTCGAAGGGCACTACGACGTGCTCTTCCGCGGACGCAACGGTCGCGTGGCTCACGAGTTCATCATCGATTTGAGGCCGTTCGAGAAGTCCGCCAACGTCAAGGCTGAAGACGTCGCCAAGCGGCTGATGGACTACGGCTTCCACGCCCCAACGCAATCATTCCCCGTGCCAGGCACATTGATGATCGAGCCGACCGAGAGCGAGTCCAAGGCAGAGCTGGATCGCTTCTGCGACGCGATGATCGCCATTCGCGAGGAGATTCGAGCGATCGAGACTGGCGTTATGAATCGCGACGACAACCCGTTGAAGGGCGCGCCGCATACCGCCGAGGCCGTGTCTTCGGATTCGTGGCCGCATTCCTACAGCCGTCAGCAGGCCGCTTTTCCGCTCCCGTGGGTGCGCGACCACAAGTTCTGGCCGTTCGTCGGCCGTATTGATAACGTTTACGGTGATCGGAACCTTTTCTGCACCTGTCCGCCGATGACCGACGCATAGACGTCGCCGTCGCGTGATCGGACGTAACAACGCTGTAAGGCGGTCGCCCGACGGCCCGTTCGGGCCGGAAATAAATCATCGTCATTCGTCTTCATTTCGCTGGACTGCATCCACCCGGCAGGCATAACATGAAGGGGTGAAGTACGCGCCCCTTGCAGCCGTCGATTGACGGTCATCGAGACACGGCTGCCTGTCTTTATCGGGGGGAGTGGACGCAACATGCCTGGCGAATTTGAACGAGACGGCGAACACGTCGGCCACGAGCCGCAGTCCGGACGCCAACCCGGCCAGCCGGAGAACGGGAACCACGGGATTCCCTCCGGATCGGGCCTTGGGAAATACCGCATCCTCGAGCGGATTCGTTCCACCTATAACGCAACTGTCTATAAAGCCCGCGACACCATGCTTGATCGCCTCGTGGCCATCAAGCAAATGACCCCCGCGTTAATGGATAACCCCATGGCCTGCGGCGACTTCCGCCGCGAGGCTCAGATGATGGCCCGCTTTACCGGCGACGCCCGTCACGTCATCGGCATTCATGAGCTGATCGAGGAACAGCAGGGCCTTTTCATCATTCACGAGTATGTGGATGGCCGCTGGCTCGAGTCGCACATCGCCAAGCGCGAGATTGACGGCGACCGCTCACTCCGCGTCTTCGGCACCCTGGCGATGGGCATTCGCACGCTGCATTCGGTTGGGCTGGTGCATCGCGACATCCGCCCGGCCAATGTGCTGGTGGCGCCGGGCCTCGGCGCGAAGATCGTCGACCTCTCATGCGCCGCGAACGAGGGCGACTGCAGCTCGACTCCGACCGGTTCGACTAAGTACTGTGCGCCTGAGTTTCTGTTGGACGGAAGCTACGACGATCGCATCGACATCTATTCGCTCGGAATCGTCATGTACGAGGTCTTCGTCGGCCGCGTGCAGTTGCACGACTATTTTTCAGCCGTGGTCGCCGATCCCCGGACGAGTGAGGACAAGTGGCGCGACTGGCACTGCGAATACAACCTGACGCTGCCGGCGGTCTCGGATATCAATCCATCCATCCCGCGCGTTTTGTCGAACCTGGTGGAGCGGATGACCGCCAAGCGCGTCGACGAGCGCATTGGGTCGATCAACGAGGTCATTGAGGCCTTGACCCGCATTCTGCGCGACCGCCGCATGGACGCCTCGCGCCGCCTTACGGGCGGATCGTCGGGCGCGACGGCCCCGGCCCTTCCGATGTCGGACCACGCGTTTGCCGCGCCCTCGGGACGCCTGCTCACCGGTGGAAGCCAGCCGACCGTCTCGACCCGTCCGGTCGTGCAGCCGTGGCAGACGACGACCGCGTTGCCGGCGATGCCGCGCACCGTCGGGCCGGTACAGATGTCGGACGCCGTCTCGATGGCCAGTGTGGCGGCGTTTCGCGCCGCGGCATCCACCACGCGCCACCGCGTCCGCTCGGATGCCGCCGCAGTGCAGTCGAAAGAGAAAGTCGCAGAGGGCGCCAATGCACCGAAGCAGGCGCCTCTATCGCAGGCGGCACCGGCCGTGAATCCCTATCAGGTGCCCAAGCGCATTCGACGGCCGACGGCCAGCGCCGTTCGGCCGCGCGTGGCCACCGTGGCGCACGTTCCGACGCCCGAGCCGGTCGAGGAGAAGATCAAGCCGGTGGATTACCGGCGACTGGTTCGCATCGCCGTGACCACGGTGGTGTTTGCAGCCGGGATCGCGGTGTGCAGTTATCTGGCCTACTTCAAATGGGGTCCGGGTGCGAGTGAACCGATCGTCCGCAAGATCGCCGACGGCCGGGCGGCCTATGACAAGAAAGACCTCAGTGCCGCCCGATCGGCCTTCGATCAGGCACGGCTTGATGCGAGCCTGCTGGACAACCCTTCACTTCGCGGCGATGCCGAGCATTGGCTGCTGCTTGTAGACGCGGCAGAGTACTTCGAGCGGGAAAAGTACGATCAGGCCGAAAGTCGCCTGAATGAAGCGGCACGTGTCGGGGCCAGCAACGCCGCCATCGAGACATTGCGCGAACAGATTCACCGCCAGAAGGACCAGAAGCGCCTTCAGGCCCTGATCACTGAAGACCTGAATCGCGGGGATGTTGCATCCGCCGAGCGGCGTCTGCGGTCGCACGATCATTCAAGTTCGCCCGAGGTCGTGGAGGAGTTCCGCGAGCGCATCGACCGGGCCCAGAAGGATGGCAAGTTCGGAGAATTGATCGATTCGGCCACGGCTCAGATGGAACGCGGCGATTACCAGGCGGCGCTGGTCACCGTCAACCTCGCCCGCAAGCTCCGCAACGGACAGGAAGTCGATGATCTCGAGAGGCGAATCACCGACCGAAGGGCCCGGGCCGAGTGGATCAACAGCGCCAACAAGGCCATGACCGACGGCGATTTTGCGCTCGCAGCCGAGCACTACAAGAAGGCGAACATGCTGGAGGCGTCGCCGTACATCGAGAATGCCGCGCGGCGGGCCAACGCGATGGTGTTGGTGAAGGAGGCCGATGCTTCTCTCAAGGCCGGCAATCTTCTGAAGGCCCAGCAGACGCTGAAGAATTCACTTTGGAGCAAAGACACCCCTGCGGCACAGCAGATGATGGACAAGTACGCGGAAGTCTTCGCGGCCGCCGAGCAGGAGCGGCAGGCCGATCAGGATATTGAGCGCGGGCAATTCGACGAGGGCATCACCAAATACGAGCGCGCTCTGCCCCAACTCAAGCCGGTCGCTCCGGCCGAGGCCCGGGTCCGCGAGAAACTGGCCAACGCCCAGCGCGCCCGCGTGGTTGCGAAGGCGGATGAGCTGTTCCAGGCCCGGGAATACGGCAAGGCCCTTGAGGGATACCTTGAAGCTCAGAAGATGGGCAAGGAGGATCCCGACATCACCGCGAAGATTCAGAAGGCACGGCAGCGAAAGAAATCGGAGACGCGCGAACCCTGACCGGTCGATTACCGATTCCATCGCCACCAAGCTAAGATGCGGCCTGCATGCCCCAGCGCCGACACATCGTCTATATCAACGAGTTCTTCCATCCGGACATTTGTGCCAGCGCGGCCGTGCTGACTGAGCAGTTGCCGCGCATTGCGGCGGCCCGGCCGGATTGGCGAATCACCGTGCTGACCGGCGATCGGGCGTGGGATCGTCCCGGCGTGCGATACTCGGCGAGCGATGAGTACCGCGGCGTGGCTATTCGGCGCGTGCCGCGGCCGCCGGTGCCGGCGGGGCGTCGCGGGCTGGGCGGGCGGCTGGCAGGTTTCCTCGAATTCGGCCGCGCCGTGCTGCGCGCGGGGCCATCATTCGGACCGACCGACCTGGTCATCGGCACCACCGCGCCGCCCCATGGCGGACGGATCGCCCGGCGGTTGGCCGAGCGGTTGAATTGTCCGTTCATCTATCGCGTGCTCGATTTGTATCCCGACATTGTCTCCGCACTGGGGCGGATGTCGCGATGGAACCCTGCGCATTTGCTTTGGCTCGCGTCGGACACGCGAACGATGGCCGAGGCCGCCGCCGTGGTGACGGTGACCGAGCCGATGACGCGGCGCATCGTGGCGACGCGGGCGCTGGATTCGGAGAAGGTCGTCACGTTGCACGACGGGTTCGATCCGGCGCGGATCGCCGAGAGAGATTCGGAGGAGTTCCGCCGTAAGTACAACCCCGATGGGCGCTTCGTCGTGCAGTACGCCGGCAACATGGGGCTGAGCCATCCGTTTGAAACGATCATCGCGGCAGCGCAAGAGTTGCGACGCGATTCAAGTATTCTCTTTCAATTCGTGGGCGACGGGCCACAGCGATCGGTCGCCGAGGCCGCGCTTGGCAAATCTGCGTGCTTCATCGACTACCAGCCGGAGGAATCGCTCGGCGACGTACTGGCCATGAGCGACGTTTGTCTCATCAGTCAACATGACCGACTGTTTGATCTGGCGCTGCCATACAAGATCTACTCCAGCCTCGCGGCTCGCAGGCCGGTGATATTCCTGGGCGACCGCAAAAGCGAGGTTGCAACCTGGCTGCGCGAGCGGAAGGCAGGCATTTGGATTCCGCAGGGTCGGGCAGACGAACTCGTGAAGGCCATTCGATTGTTGCAATCGCTGAGGCATTCGCCCGATCCGGACGAGCGAGGCGGCATGCGACCGGGTCTGCCGGCGGAGCTGCATGCCGATTCCGTGACAGGCAAATGGGTGCAGATCATCGAAGGTGTCATGGCCGGCCAAACCCATGTCCAAGGCCCGTCTGGCCGCGAGAGTCGGCATTGAATTGCTAAGATAGCGGCATGAGCCCGACTGGTGGAACGATTCGACTATCCCGCGAGATTCGATTCTCAATCGATCGCGACTGGGTGCTGGGTGCGCATGGCGCCGAAGGCTTTGAGCATGCCCTGCCCGTCACGAATTCGTGGGGTGGCTGGCCCTCGGCCGTGGGCATCGCGCCGTATCTGACGCTGCGCATCGAGGTGTCTGGCGTGCCCGACGCGACGACCGGATACCTGGTCAACATTCGCGAGTTGGACCTGCTGATGCGGCTGCACGCGATTCCGCTGGCGGCGCGGCTGCTCGATGCCGAAGGCGTGCGGCTGACCGGCGTCGAGCTGGTCCGCGGCGTGCGCGCGGCGATTCTGCCGGGCATTCCGCCGCATTGCCGGCTGGAGGTCCTGCGACTTTCGACCACGCCGTTTCTTTCATATGGCATTCAGGAATCGGAGCCATCCATGGTTGAGTTGACCCAGAGCTTTGAATTCTCCGCGTCGCACCGGCTGCACGTGCCGTCGCTTTCCGACGAAGACAATCGTCGCATCTTCGGGAAGTGCAACAACCCCCGCGGGCACGGCCACAACTATGATCTTGAGGTCACGGTGGCGGGGGAGCCGCCGGCGGAGACCGGGATGGTGATCGACCTGAAGTGGCTGGCGGACATCATCGAGGAGGCGGTCGTCGAGCGGGTGGACCAC
>CAYXEY010000366.1:0-5774 GCA_964464105.1 uncultured Planctomycetaceae bacterium | reverse complement strand
CACAGCTGGTCGCATCGGGCTTCAGCTCGCCGGTGTATGTCACACAGGCGCCCGGCGACAACACGCGGCTGTTCGTTGTCGAGCAGTCCGGCGAAATCAAGATTCGCGACCTCAACACCAATACCACGCTGGGCACCGCCTTCCTGGACATCGGCGGCATCATCTCCATCGGCGGCGAACAGGGCCTGCTCGGTCTGGCCTTCCATCCGCTGTATCAGACGAATGGCTTTTTCTACGTGAATTACATCAACTCGGCCGGCGACACCGTGATTGCCCGCTACACGCGGTCAGGCGATCCCAACGTGGCAAATGCCGCAAGCCAGGTCATTCTGAAGACCATTGACCAGGACTCCGGCGAGACCAACCACAAGGCCGGCTGCATGCAGTTCGGCAAGGACGGCATGCTCTACGTCGCCGTGGGCGATGGCGGCGGCGGCAACGATCAGCATGGCACCATCGGCAACGCACAGAACACGGCCAAGCTGCTCGGCAAGATGCTCCGGCTGGATGTGAACAACAGCCCAACCTATATCCCCGCCAATAATCCGTTCGTCGGCTCACCGTTGGATCCCGGCAACACCATCCCCGACGAGATCTGGGCCATCGGTGTGCGCAACCCCTGGCGGTTCTCCTTCGATAAGCTCAAAGGCGACATGTACATGGGCGATGTCGGCCAGGACACCATGGAGGAGATCAACTTCGAGCCTGCCGGTTTCGCCGGCGGCCGCAACTACGGCTGGCGCTGCATGGAAGGAACGGCCTGCACCGGACTCTCCGGCTGCACCTGTAATTCGGCAGGCCTGACGCTGCCGATTCACACCTACACCCATGCCAGCCTGCCGGCCGGCGCGGTCTCCGAGACCGGCGGCTACGTTTATCGCGGTTGCGCGCTGCCGTCGCTGCAAGGCCGCTACTTCTACGGCGATTATGGTCAAGACTTCATCAAGTCATTCAAGTACACGACCGGCGGCGGCGTGGTCGATCACCAGGACCATACCACGGCACTGGGCAACATCATCGCCCCCGTCTCGTTCGGACAGGACAACGCCGGTGAGCTTTACATCGTGAGCTACCTCGGCAACATCTACAAGATCGTCGAGCAGACCGGCCCGGTCTGCGGCAACGGCATTGTCGAAGCCGGCGAAGAGTGCGACGACAATAACAGTAACCCCGGCGACGGCTGCTTCAATTGTCAGTTTGAAGCCGGCAACAATGACAACTGCTCGGGCGCGATTGTGGTCTGCAGCGGCACCTTCAACGACACGCTGATCGGCGCTACCAACGACGGCAGCTCCTCCTGCGGCGGCGCCGGCGGAGCCAATACCAATGTCGACAAGTGGTTCAAATATGTGGCCGTCAATAGCGGTGTCTTGAATGTGAGCACCTGCGGCACCGACGACCTCGGCGGCGCGGATGCCGGAATCGACACGGTCATCTCGATTCATTCGGGCTGCCCGGGTACGACGGCCAATCAGCTTGCCTGCAACGACGACTGGGGCGCCGGCGGCTCGCCTGCAAACGCATGCCAGGGCATTGATGCCGGCGGCACGCTCTACGATTCGGCCACGTCGACATCCGTGGTGGCCGGCAACACCTACTTCATCCGCGTCACTGCGTATGGAACATCCGCCGCAGGCGCCTTCGTACTGAACGTCTCCGGGCCGGTCTGCTTCCTGGACTGCAACGGCAATGGCATCTCGGATGCGACCGACATCAGCAATGGAACGAGTCTTGACTGTGCGCACGATGGCATTCCCGATGAATGCCAGGTCACGACGACCGTCGTGAACTACGACGCCATCCCCGCCGCGCCAATCGCGATTCCAGACAACAACACGACCGGCGTCAGCCACACCTTCAACGTGCCTGATCACGGAACCGTGCAGGATCTCAACCTCGGATTGCAAATCACCCACTCGTACAACGGCGACTTGATCGTCCGACTGACACACGGCGGCGTGACCCGCAACGTGATTGACCGGCCCGGATACACCGGCACGGGATTTGGCTTCAATAACAACGGCTTCAATGGATTTACCCCGGCCGCGCCGCTCCTCGATGATGAAGGCACCGGCGGCGCAATTGAAGCCATCAACGTCGCGGCCGGAGTCAACTCGCCGCCAAGCTACACCCCCAATCAATCTCTGGCGGCCTTCGACGGCCAGGATCGATTCGGAGTTTGGACCCTGACGGTGTCCGACAATGCCAGCACCGACACTGGTTCCCTGGTGCGCTGGCTGCTGCAGTTCACCACGCCGGGCGTGGTGGAACCGTGTCCGCCGGACTGCAACAACAATGGCATCCCCGACGCGACGGACATCGCCAACGCGACGAGCGCCGATTGCGACTTAAACGCGGTGCCCGATGAATGTCAGATCGCGGCCAACCTGGCCCTCGATTGCGACGGCGGACCGGTGGGGGTCGCTGCGGGAGGCGCCACGATCTTCTCCACCACCTGCCAGGGGTGTCACAATGTGAGCGGACAGGGCGGCGGTACATTCCCCGGCCCCAACATCCGCAACAAGAGTCGACGGTTCATCTGGAACGAGTTGCTCCCGCCCACAAATCACCCGGGCGGCGCGCATCCTGAATATTCGCAACAGGACTTCGCCAACCTCGAGGCCTTCCTGGCCGACGGCGGCAGCAAGGGCCGGCCGGACAACATCCTCGACTCGTGTCAAACACTGGTTGACTGCAACAACAACGGCCAGCGCGATGCGTGTGAACTGGAGAGTGGCACGGCAGTCGATCTCAACTACGACGGCATCCCCGATTCGTGCCAGCAGCAATGCAGTAATCCGGACTCGGGTGATGGCAACGGCGACGGCGTTTGCAACGGCAAGGACATCAAGGCCTTTGTGACCGCGGTCATGGCAGGATCAACTGCTCCGGCCGATGTCTGCGTATTTGACTTCTCCAACAACAACGCGGTCGGCCCGACGGATGTGGCCGGGATGATCACGAAGCTGTTGGGGCCGTGACAGCAGGAGGTCCGGACGACAACCCGGGAGACGTTTCGCACGGAGCAGCCAATACCGCCGCGTGATTCCACCCTTGCGGCGCGAGGTGCGATCCGAATTCCCGACGCCCGAAATGCTCACGGTCGAGCCGAAACGCAGTCTGCGTGCGGTTCGACCGTGAGCGCCTTTTTTTTCACGGGCCGAGTTCTGGCCAATCCCCTGAGATTCTGGTGCTGAATCGTCGGCCATGCACTATCATGCCCGCTGATGTCAGCCCCACTTCAACCGCCCGGTCCCGCCGCGCCTTCGGCCAGGCACGACGATCGACTCCCCGAAGTTCGCAAGGGGCTCAGCACCGCCGCGGCCGCCCGATCCGTGGCCAAGGGCGTTGCACTGATCGTCGGCGTCGGGTTGCTTTACGTCGCCTCCTGGGCCGCGATCTTCCTGACCGACTCTTGGCTGCTCAAGACCGGTCTTGGATATGCCAACGGCCTGGTCATCGGCATGCTCTTCCTTATCGGGCACGACGCCTGCCATCAGGGGCTCACCCCCGTCGCCTGGCTCAATCGCGTGATCGGTCGCATCGCCTTCCTGCCGGCGCTTCATCCCTACACCGGCTGGGAGCTTTCACACAACGGTCTACATCACAGCTTCACCAACCTGAAGAACAGCGACCCCGGCTACGCCCCGTTCTCCAAGGATGAGTTCGACCGGTTGCCGCGCTGGCGTCGCGGGCTCGAACGGCTGTATCGAACCTGGGCGGGATTGGCACTCTACTACCTGATTGAGAATTGGTTGAAGCTGGAGATGTTTCCGCGACGCGAGCACCGCGCCCGGATGCGCAGCCAGCGTCTATACAGTTACGACCGCGCCGCCGTTATCGCGTTCGCCCTCACGGTGATTGCCGCATCGGTCTATTTTGGAATGAAGGTCCGCCCCGACGGTCAGGCCGCCTGGCTGGCCGCGGTTGGACATGTCGGCGTGGCCTGGCTGCTGCCCTTCCTGATCTGGAACGGCTTCATCTCGTTCATCACCTTCCAGCAGCACACCCATCCGCGGGTTCGCTGGTTTGACAATGAAGACGAATGGTCATTTTACGAGACCCAGGTGCGCGGGACTGTGCACATTGAGTTTCCGTCGTGGCTGCGACTGCTGCTGCACAACATCAACGAGCACACCGCCCATCACATCAACCCGCGCGTGCCGCTTTATGAGTTGAAGGACGCCCAGGACGAAGTTCGCCGCCTGCTTGAGGATGACGTGATCGTGCTGGTCTGGTCGCCGCGCATGACCCGCGAGACCCTCCGCCGCTGCAAGTTGTATGACTACCGCGCGCACCAATGGCTCGACTTCGCCGGAAGGCCGACGTCGGCAAGCCTAAAGGCGGGTTGAAGCTCTGCGAATACCCCTAAAAGTTTGGGAGTGCCATAGGCGTCTCGAGGGGTACCACTATCGGCTTGCCTGCCAGTGCAAACGCGCGATGACCGTGCAGACAAGAGAAGCACGAAACGCCACGGCGCACTCGCGCATGCTCACCGGCTGGCAAGCAACCAGTGGCACACTCTTACTCGTCAGGCCCGCGCCGGGTCAATGCGATTCGGATCAAGCCCGAACTCGTTGATAGCCTGCTCAACGACTGCTGGTTCGACTTCGCCGCGGTCGGCCAGCGTCTTCAGAGTAGCCACCACGATGTTCTCAGCATCCACCTCGAAGTGCCGGCGAAGCTCCTTGCGGGCCTCTGAGCGGCCGAAGCCGTCGCAGCCCAGGGCCGTCATGCCGGCGGGCATCCAGCGGGCCACCTGCTCCGGCACGATCTTCAAATAGTCGCTCGTCGCGATGACCGGCCAGGGGTCGTGCTCCAACTGCTGCACCACGTAGGGCTTCTTCTTCTTGGCTGTCGGATGCAGCATGTTCCAACGCTCGGCGATCAGCGCCTCACGGCGGAGCTGCGAATAGCTGGTGGCGCTCCAAACGTCGGCCACGACCTTGTACCGCTCGGCCAGAATCTGCTGGGCCCGCAGCACTTCGCGCATCAGCGCGCCGCTGCCGAACAGGTGCACGCAGGGCGCACCCTTGCGACGCGATCCCTTATTGAAGCGATACAGCCCGCGAAGGATGCCCTCATCCACGCCCTCCGGCTTGGGCGGCATTTCATACGGCTCATTGCCGATGGTGATGTAGTAGAAGATGTCCTCCATCTTCTCGTACATCCGCCGGATGCCCTCGCGAATCAAGACGGCGATCTCAAATGCAAAGGCCGGATCGTAGGCCAGGCAGTTTGGCACGACGCTGGCCAGCACGTGGCTGTTGCCATCCTGGTGCTGCAGCCCCTCGCCGGCGAGCGTGGTGCGCCCGCTGGTGGCCCCCATGAGGAAGCCCTTGCCGCGCATGTCGCCGTGGGCCCAGATGCTGTCGCCGATCCGCTGGAAACCGAACATGCTGTAGAACACGAAGAAGGGAATGGTCGGCACGCCGTGCGTCGCATACGCAGTGCCGGCCGCGGTGAACGAGGCCATCGAGCCGGCCTCGGTGATGCCCTCTTCGAGGATTTGTCCGTCCTTCGCTTCGCGATAATACAGGAGCAGGTGCGAATCGACCGGCTCGTACTTCTGTCCGCCGTGGGCGTAGATGCCATATTGTCTGAATAGCGCGTCCATGCCGAAGGTGCGGGCCTCGTCGGGCACGATCGGCACGATCAAATCACCGAGCTTTTTGTCGCCCAGCAGCTTCGCGAGCAGCCGCACAAAGGCCATCGTGGTCGAGACTTCGCGGCCCTTGCTGCCCTCGTCGAATTCGGAAAAGACCTTTTCGCCC
>CAYXEY010000365.1:0-5775 GCA_964464105.1 uncultured Planctomycetaceae bacterium | reverse complement strand
GACCTCGACGCCTTCGGCCTCGGCCTCGCCGGTCTGCATGGCGTCGCCGCCGGTCTGACGAGCCATGTCCACAACGTCTGACGGAATCGTGTCTTCGCCGACATGAATGTGGTAAAGCGTGATGCCGGCCTCCTTGAGTTCGCTGCCGACCAACTCGGCCTGTCCACCATCCAGGTCGGGACTGTCGCCATCGGAGACCATGACGATCATTCGATCACCTTCAAGCGCCTCGGCCTCCATGTTGGCCTTGCAGAATCGCAGGGCCGATGCGATGGCCGTGCCGCCCATGTGGATCGGTTGATTGGCCGGATCGGCAAAAGGCATGGCGTTGCGGATCGCCGTGAGATCCTTGGTCAGCGGTATCCAGCGAATCTGATGGGATCCAAAAAACGTCAGACCGATCGCATCACCTTCGCGGGCCTTCGTAAAGTCCTCGATTGCCTTGGCGGCAAGCTGGTACCGCGGGCCGATCATGCTGCCGGACACATCCATGCACAGTTGGATATTCGTCAGAAGCCGTTCGGCCTTGGGCTGCTTGAGCATCTGCGGGCCGGCGAGCATGACGATCGCCGTGGCGAGCAAGAGAAGTGGGATGACTTCGAATACGCCGAGCACCCAGCGCGGCCATCGATGCCGCGTATGCGCCTGATGATCGAATGGCAGAACCAGGCCCGGCCCGCGGCCCAGCACCGTCCAGAAAAGCAGCACCGGGATCGACAGCAAGAGCAGTACCCACGGATGCAGAAATGTCATGCAACTGCCTCCGCAGGTTCCATCCTTGAACCAGTCGGCACGTTCAGACGCGAACGACGAAACTCCTCCAGCGCCGCGGTTGCATGGGCATGACCGGTTTCACCGCCGCGCGTGTGCAGCCATCGCTCCAGCGCCGCGACCAGTCCACGCGTTTCGGGATGACTGCGTAAGTCCTGCAGGACGCTCGCCGCATCAACTTCCGCATCCCTCGCTCGATTCGATCGCTCCGCAAGATAGCGAAAGACGAGCAGCTCGAGTTGGCCACACTCCTCGACCGTGAGCGTGCGCGATGCAGAGAGTGCCAGCGCCGCCCGCAGCCGATCCTCAAGCGTGATTGCGGGGTCCGTGACCACGACTGCTTCGCCAGGTTGCTTGCGCCGCGCGCGAAGCACGAAATACGCAATCGGGACGCACACCCACAACAGGACCAGCCCCCAAAGAAGCTCGCGATAATGCGCCCGCCAGTTCACCCACGATTCGCTCGATGCATACAGGTCGGTCCCCTGCTCGGGCAGCAGCCGCGAAACGACCGTCACCGGGATGGTGGGAAGATCCTTCGCCGACTCGCCATCCTGGCGTTCGACGTAGTCACGCAAATCAAACGCACCCGCGACTGAACCAATGAACTCGATCATCTGCTTGGACGAATTCGGAATCGGCGTGACCCGCACCATCACCGGCGACATCGGCGATTGCTCCGCGCGGGCTCGAAGCCGGTGGGGATACTCGATCTCGACCCGCCCGGCGAGGCCGCGCGCCACCTGCGCCGGTTCGGCGAACGCCGTCGCACAGCAGACTGCCATCGCAAAAATAACTGCAATTGACTTCATCCCCGCCCCCGCAGCAAACCGCCGCGCGAAGCGAGAAAGTGTCGCATGGCGGGGATAAACGCCTGATCCGTGCGCAGCTGAAGATAATCGATCCCGCTGCGAACGAGCGTGGCCTTCAGTTCATCCGCGGCAACCCAGCGTGTCCGCGATCGCCCCAGAAACGTTCTTCGCGTCTCAGCCTCCTGCCCACGGAAATACCCCCCGCGCAGTTCGCCCGCCTCGGCGGGATCCTGCATGTGCAGCACCATGCAATCGTGCCGCTGTGCCGCCCGGCGCAGTGCGGCCGTCGCGCCGGCGTCGTGCAGATCGCTCACCACCATGACGATGCTCGACCGATTGATCCGCCCCACCAGCCCGCTCAGCCGTTCGCTCAGCATCGTGGGTTCCGCCAGTTGCCCCACCCGCAACGGTTCCAGCGCATGCCACAAATCACTTCGCGTCAGACTGGGTTCGACCCGCGTCTCGCGCAGCCCGGCGCCGACAATTGCAACCGGACTCATGCGCCGCTGCCCGATCAGCCCGACTGCCGCGGCGATCCACACGGCCATGTCGTGCTTGCTGACCGGTTCCGATGACACCGCCATCGATGCGGAAGTGTCCACGACGATGTAGACGCACGTCCGCTTCAGCGCCTCATACTCCTTGACGAACGCGCGCCCGGTCCGCGCGGTCAGCCGCCAGTTGAGCATTCTCACCGAATCGCCCGGCTGGTAGGGCCGCGATCCCGCATATTCGAGACCACCGCCTACGAACAATGAGTTGTCTGAGCCGAGGGCCAGATCGTCGGCCAGCCGGCGAACGACCATCTCGAAATCGCCGCGCGCCAGCTCATCGGGCTTCCGCAGGATGCCGGGTTCTGCCGTCTGCGTCATGGTGATTCGCCGCTCAGGTGAGGGAGTTCAGAATTTCGCGGAATACGTCGGTCGATCGCCGCCCTTCGGCCAGCGCCTCGTACTTAAGCCGGATGCGGTGCAGGGCCACGTCCTCGGCCAAGGCAAACAGGTCTTCAGGAATGACGTAATCACGGCCGAAGATGAAGGCCCGTGCCCGCGCCGCATGAACCAGGGCCAGTGCGGCACGCGGACTGCAACCCAGCTCGATGTGCTCGTTGGTCCGCGTCAGTCGCACCAGTTCAATGCAGTCCCGCATGAACACTTCGCTGACGTGCACCGCCTGCACCGCGGTCATGGCCTCGGTCAGTTCTTTGACGCTTAATCGGTTTGAGCCATCGATCGCATCAAACGCGGTCATCGGCAAAGCGCCGTCACCGTGACGCTTAAGCTTGAGGCCGAGGCTGCGCCGCACGACTTCCGTCTCCTCCGTCTGCGAGGGATAGGTAAGCCGATGTCGAAGCATGAATCGATCGAGCTGCGCTTCAGGCAGCTCAAAGGTGCCAGCCTGCTCGATCGGATTCTGCGTCGCAATCACCAGGAAAGGCGCGGGCAGGTCGTGCGTCGCGTCACCGATCGACACGCGCCGCTCCTGCATGGCTTCAAGCAACGCTGATTGCACTTTGGGCGAAGCGCGATTGATTTCATCGGCCAGCAGCAGATTGGTGAAGATCGGTCCGCGATGCACGCGGAATTCGCCAGAGCGCTGCTCCAGGATCTCGGCGCCCACGATGTCCGCGGGCAGCAGGTCGATCGTGAACTGCACCCGCGCGAACTTCAGATCGATCGCCTTCGCCACGGCCTGAACCAGCAGCGTCTTGGCGATGCCGGGCACGCCCTCCAGCAGCAGGTGTCCGCCGGTCAGCAGCGCGATCAACACGCGCTCGACCACGACATCCTGTCCGACCACCGTGCGAGCAACCTGCGTGCGGACGGAGTCTGCGAAAACACAACGCTGCGGAGCGCGCGAGTCGCCCGCGGCTAAAGCGGCACCGGGGTTTGAAGCAATCTTCGTCAAGATTGTTCCCCTCTCTAGGCTGGAACTGGAGTCGTCAGACTCAATGCGCGTCGTCTACAGGCTTCGCCGCATCGTCCTTCAGGGGTTCCCCCAGCAGCTTTTCAACGATTTCCTTGACCTTGTCCGCCTTGACGCCGGCCGCGCGGACCTGGCCAGCGCGATCGAGAATGACTGTGGCGGGAAAGTGCTGAATGCCGAATGCGTCTGCCGTCATGCTCTGCGGAGTTGGCTTGCCGTCCTCGCCGGGCTTGGTTTCGACCTTGTCATTCATGACCGCCATGGTGAGTGATTTTTCTTTGGCGTGCTTTTGCACCTTGTCCCAGGGGCCGCGCCCATCGCACACGCCGATGAACACCGCGCCTTGAGGACTCAAGTCCTTTTCCAACGCCTGCAGTTTGTCCAGTTCCGTCAGCGACATGCCCAGCGCGGAGGACACGAACGTCAGCACGACCACATGGCCTTCGCTCGCATCCGCCTCGACTTCCTTGCCGATCCACTCAGACGCATTCAGCCGCGGCGCCGGCCTGCCCTCCAGGTCTTTGAGGCTCTTAGGCCGGGATGCCCCTCCGTAGTAAAACTCCGGTGCAAACGCCGCCGCCGCCGTCGCCACACCTTCCGGTGCCGCTTCGGCGAGCAGCGCCTTGACCACGTCATCGACCCGATTGGGCAGCAGCCCCGCAGCTCGCACCAGACCCGCCCGATCGATCGCCACGTAGGTCGGCCAGAACTGCACCTCGAAACTCTTCACCGATGCCCCGCCGGATTTGTCCACCCCCACCGGATAATTGATACCCTTGTCTTTGACAACCCCGTCGGCCTTGTCCCATCCGCCATTCGAGTCGTGCACGCCGACAAAGACCAGGCCCTTGTCGCCATAGGTCTTCACCAGTTCGATGTTGTGCGGAATGGCCGCCATGCACGGGCCGCACCAGGTCGCCCAGAAATCGACAACGATCACTTTTCCTCGGCACTTTTCGAGAACCACCTCGTCGCCGATCCAGGAGTCGATCGAGATCGCCGCCGCGGGCTTGCCTTCCAGCGCCTTGAGCGGGGCAGGACGCTGCGCGCCGCTGAAGAACCACTCGTCAGGAAAAGGCTCGCTCGACTTTTCCGCCGCGCGTGCGAGCAAGGGGCTGAAATAGAAGGTGCCGGCAAGAACCGCCATGGCATAAAAGGAACGCCTGTAGACCGGAGCAAATGGGCGCATGAAAGTCATCCTGATCCGCGTGGAATTGATGCCCGAATCAAACGATGATTTCCGTAATCGTAGACGCTTCGCCCATTTATGACCAGACCTGCCGCCGGTCATTGAGCGATCACCGATACATATTGTCATACCCGGGGCAAGACCGCCGGTTTCACCGGCCCCGGCGGGAGTCGGTACTGGTAAAGTTTCAATCAATAAGCCTGATTAGCTCATCAAGCGTCCAAACGTGATCGGCAAGACCGGCAGCCATCGCCGGGGTCTTGCCCTTCAGACTCATGTGCTTCCGGCAATAATTGTAATACATGAAGAACAGGGCCAGCGCGTGGCCGTGATTCTCGACCTTTTTGCTATGGCCGTTCGTCAGTCTGGTAAACCTGCGCATCGACATCCTAATCGTGAGATTCGACCGCTCGACCATCGACGTTGAAATCCGGTCATTCTCAGGAAAGCCGACAACGGCCTTTTTGACGCAGCCCGTGCAAACGGCGGGGCTGTACCGTGCGTGATCCTCGCGGGGCTGCTTGTACGTCTTAATGAGCTGCGCGTAATCCACGAGATCACCGAACGCCTCGCGGACCGCTTCCGGGTAGGCATTGAATCCGTCCGTCGTGAGTTGCGTGATATCGTTCACGCGGCCCGACAGGTCCAGCATGAATTCGCGGGCATCATCGGGCGTGCGCAGCCCGACGAGATAGCTAATCATCAGCTTGGTTTCGGGGTCAATCGCGGTCCAGGTCCAAACGTCGCCGATACCCGCATTCTGCGCCTTGGCCGTCGCCACGTTCTTCTGCTTGCAATGCACGAACGCCCAAATCTCGTCGCACTGAATCGACTTGGGTTTCAGGCCGCGAACGTGGTCATGGTGATAGTGGGCACAGGCACAACCTAGATCGCGCTGAAGCTTCAGAATTGTTGGCTTGCTGACGCCGGTTATCCGGACCGTCGAATTGACGCTCGCCCCTTCCATCAGGGCGGCAATGACGGCCTTCCGTTCGGCTGTGCTGAGCTTGTTCATACCTACAATATACATCATATCTCGCCTTTTGTCCAACGCCACGAGATAAAAAAATGGATTCC
>CAYXEY010000364.1:0-5788 GCA_964464105.1 uncultured Planctomycetaceae bacterium | reverse complement strand
CAGCCGCGAAACGTGGTTCAGACTCAAGGTCCGGCGTCGGGCGCGTCGTTCCCCGTGGGCACGACGCACATTCAATACACCGCCACCGATGGAGCGGGCAATCCGGCGGTCTGCAACTTCGATGTCATCGTGGTTGACAATCAGGATCCGTTGATCATTGACTGCCCGGCCAACATCACGACGACAACCCAATCTCCAGATTGCGCGACGGTCGTGACGTGGACCGCGCCGACGGTGTCGGACAACTGCCCCGGTGCGACCATTGTGCAGACCTCCGGCCCCGCGTCAGGCACGGCCTTTGCGCCGGGCATTACGACGATCATCTACACCGCCAATGACGCAAACGGCCGCTCGGCGACGTGCAGTTTCAACGTGACGGTAACCGACGACGACGCGCCGATCATCACCGATTGTGCCGACGATCAAAACGCCGAGGCGGATACGAACTGCAATGCGCTCGTGCCGAGTTTCATTGCGGGCGTGACCGCGAGCGACAATTGCACGGCTGTCGGCAGCCTGTTGATCACGCAGACGCCCACAGCGGGGACGCAGGTTGGCGTGGGCGCGACACCGGTGACCATTCGCGTTGAGGATCAGGCCGGCAACTTCTCGACATGCATCGCGACGTTCACGGTTGGCATTTCGCCCATTCAAATTACGCAGCCGCTGTTGCCGCTCACGGTCTGCGCCCCGGGTCCGGCGCAATTCTCGGTGACGGCCACGGGTCCCGCGCCGCTTTCCTACCAGTGGCGGCGCAACACCGTAGACCTCACCGACGGCGGTGCAATCTCCGGCGCTCTGACAGCGACGCTGACAATCGACCCGGCCGTACTGACCGATTCCGGCAGCTACGACTGCGTGGTGTCGAACAACTGTTCATCCGAGACGTCGAACGCCGCGGTGCTCACGGTGCAGACGTGTGCTTGTGCGCCCTGCTCTACTGTTTCGCCGACCTGTTGCAAGGGCGACATGGATACCGGAGGCGGAATGACCGGCTTGGATATCCAGCAGTTCGCCGAGGCCTATGTGAGCGGCACGGCGACCGGCGATGTCTTGTGTCGGGCGGATATGAATAACGACAGCGTGCTGAATTCCGACGATGTGCCGTGCTTCATCACGGGGCTGCTGTCGGCCTGCTCGTGTCCGTAAGAGAGGTCGCGCACAGAACCCAAGACGGTTCATCCGCCTGGATGGGCAAGTGGAGGGCCAGGCTGACCCGGATTCTGCACTCTGCCCATATACGACCACCACGCGCGTGGTGGGATCTGACCGGCGTTGATTACTGCTTCTCGGCTTCCTTGAAGACGCGTTCAAGGATGTTGTCACCTTTGAGCTTCCAGCGGGGGATGATCTTGTCGTTGATGCGAATCGTTGGAATGCCGGACTTGAAGAGCAGGTTGCGAGTTGCGCTGGCATCAGCGGAGATGGCCGCCTGAGTCTGCGGGTTGGCCATGGTCGCATTGAACGTGGCGCCATCGAGGCCGATCGAGACCGCCACTTGCTGAACGGTCTCGTTGCTGACCGCGGCGCTGTTCTTGATCAGCCAGTCGTGCATCTTCCAGAATGCATCAGGACCGCCGAGACTGCCGGCAGCCTTGGCGGCCCGGGCCGCGATGCATGACTTGGGGAACTGGGGGATGTCGGGCCTTTGTTGCGCACCCGGTGCGGCGGCTGGCGGGGGCGGGGGCAGATTGGGATTGCACTCCCGCAGGAATGGATAGAGCCGGAAGTCCATGCGCACGTCATTGCGGCCTGCCGTCAGGCGGCTCAACTCGTTCAGCGCCTCCAGCGTTCCCGCCTCCTGGTAGTCGCCGACGACGGCGATGCGGATCCTCGCGTTCTCCGGTCCCTTGCCGAATGTCATCGCGTCGATCGGCATTCGGCTGACCGGCTGCTCGCGCCAATCAGACACATGTCGCTCAGGAGCGAGCGGCGGGTTGTCATTTTCGGGGCCTTTGGGCTCCGGCTTGGTGGCATCGAGCGCGGCGATGGCGCGCGACACGGCCTGGGGTGCAAACACGCCTTTCAGCTCGACGCCATTGATGAACACCATCGGGGTGTAGTAAAGCCCGAGCGCGACAGCCTCCTCGCAATCGGACTTGATCCAGTCCTTGATGCGCGGATCCTGCATGACCTGCTCGAAGCCGGTGATGTCCGGATAGCCCAGGGCGTTGACGAACTGAATGTACTCCTCGCGCGTGGCGAAGGCGCCCTGCATGCGGGACTCCGTGGTGGCCTGCCGGTCAAAAAGGGCGTGGTGCATGGCCCAGAAGCCGTCATTGCCGCCGAGGAGACCGGCAGCCTCGGCCATTTGTGCCGCCCAGCAGGCCCCGCCGTGCAGGGTCGACGTCATGGTCGGGTTGCAATCCTTGTTGAAGGGAAACTGCTTGGCGGACAGCGAAATATCGTTTCGCGTCTTCATCAACTGCTCGATGTCCTGCTCGACCTTGTAGCAATCGGGGCACTGGTAGTCGGTGTAGAGCACGATGCGATAAGCCGCCTTCTCGGGGCCCTGGCGGTAGCGTCCGGTGAAATTGCCCTTCCAGGGTTTATCCGCGGCCGGTTGAATCGTGTTGTTGGCCGGCGCCTGGTTGTTGGCATTCTGTTGGGCGATATTGCGAACCGATTCCTGGAGCTGGCTCTCCTGCTTTTGAGCCTGGTCCGCCTCGGACCTTTTCTTGGTCGCCAGGGCGCCGAGATTGACGGCGAGAAAAATACCCGCGGCTGTGGCCAGAGGGGCCACAGCGGAGATGCTCGCTGCCGGGGACTTCAGGATTGCGCCCAGGAATACGAAATTGGCCAGATGCGAGCCTATGCAATAGGGGCAGTAGTGGCCCTGACCGACGATCACGCCCAGGTAGAGCAGCGAGACGCCGCCGCCAAAAAACGCGATGGCGCGCAGAATGCCAGGCAGCCGTCCACGGGAAATCAACCACGCCGCGAGCATGCCCGCGAAGTAGCCCAGGCCGATGAATGAGACCGGGAGCTCAAATGTCCCCAGCGGCACGCGGCCCCACGCGCTGCTCTGGGCCATGGCGCAGGCGCTCTGCGGACCGCAGCCGGGCAAGCTGATGGCGTCCATTTTCTGGAGCACCAGCATGGCGGTCATGATGACGGCGAGGTCGAGAGCGGCAAAACCGATGACCGCACCGCGGAAGTTCTTCGAGTTCGGAGAGGGCAGCGAGGCTGCACCGTACTGCAGGGTCTTTTTGTCGGCGGTCGATTTAGCCATGTGTCCTCCGAGGGGTTCCGACGTCGACGATCCGAATGTGTCATTCTAAGGTCGTGGCGGAGGCAGACAAACCGGGAGGGCGGTTGCGCGGTCGCCCTGATACAATGACGTTGCAGAGCGGGCCAGGCGATCGCCTGCGGGAAACCGCGGGAGGAAAGTCCGAACTGGGCAGGGCACGGTGATGGCTAACGGCCACCGGCAGCGATGCCAGGGAAAGTGCCACAGAAAAGATACCGCCGAGTAGTGGCTGGTGATCAGTGGCTAGTGGCCAGTATGGAATTGCGATCCGTTGCGTTCCACTCGCCACTCGTCACTGGCCACCAGCCACTACTCGGTAAGGGTGAAATGGTGCGGTAAGAGCGCACCGCGCGTCTGGCGACAGACGCGGCAGGGTAAACCCCACCGCCAGCAAGCCCGTGTAGGCGGCGAGCGAGGGACCGCTCAAGGCGATGCGTCGCTTCATCGCGACAACCGTCGCTTCGAGCGGTCCCTCCGCGAGGCGGCCCGTTTCGCACCACGCCGCGGGTAGGGCGCACGAGCCGGCGGGCAACCGTCGGCCCAGAGAAATGGTCGTCGCTCCGGACGCGTCGCGATTTGACCGGTCGATCGCATGAATGTTTGGCGATCCAACAGTTTCGTCGCGACGCGCCCGGAGAACAGAATTCGGCTTACCGGCCCGCTCTGCATTTTTTTTAGATCAGTTCCTCAGCTTTGTCGGGGTGCGCCGCTTTGAAATCCACCTCCGGACTGAGTGATATTCCATAGATGTCGGCAATGGCCTGACGCAGCCGCGCGCGAACCTCATTTGGCATTGCAGGATCCTGCGGCAGCTCAGGTGCATTCCGCGGATGGACGTCAACCTCCTCTACCGTCTCGCGTGAGGGGTCATATGGGGCATTCAATTCGTCCGTTCGCTCCAGCTTCGCCATCTGGCTCAGCGTGTGCAGGTAGTCGCAGATCGCCTTGTGCGGCAGTCCCTCATCCTCCGCCGCGAGCAGGGCACGCTTTAGCATCGCGATCTGAGCCTCGATTCGCAGTGCCTGCGTGGATGTTGAGTGTGTGGCAAGGGTCGTCGTTGGTTTGCGACGAACGGCTTTGTGTCGTCGCCGCGACGTTCGATGCTTGGGTCGATTCAACTTCGGTCGACTCATCGGAGTGCCTCCCCCATCATCGAGATTCAGCGGCCTACGTCGCCGCATGGTCCCGACAGACCCACAAGCCTAGGCAGGCATCTGGCCCAAGTGAAGACATCCGTCCGACATTCAGCGCGCTGACCGGTCAAGTACCGTGCCGGTCGGAACTTGAGTGCACCGAAAAATCAGACAAAATCGCGCTTGACAGGTGTATTCAGGCCCCGATCATGTAGCGGTTGTCTGGATTGCCGTTGTAGGCACGTCTGCATCGGCCTGAAGGAGATCGCAAACCGGCAACAAAAAAAGAACCAGTCTCAATCGATGACAACATCCCAATGCGGCGTGATTTTCGACATGGATGGTGTCCTGGTAGACAGTTATTCCGCCCATTTGGAGAGCTGGCGGCGACTGGCCGCTGAACTAAGACAAAATCTGACAGACGAGCAGATCGGTTCGACTTTCGGCAGAACCAGTCGCGACATCATTCGCATCATGTTTGGCATCGAGGACGATGAGGCAATTCACAAGCTCGATGCCCGCAAGGAGGCGCTTTATCGTGACCTCGTGCGCGGCCGGGTGCCCGCGATGCCCGGTGCTGTGGAATTTGTCCGAAGCTGTCATTCCGCCGGCATGCGGCTGGCGGTCGGTTCGTCCGGTCCATCGGAGAATGTGCGGCTGGTGTGCGACGAATTGGGCGTTTCGCGCCTCTTCGATGGCGTTGTGACCGGTGATGATATCACCCGTGGCAAGCCCGATCCGGAGGTGTTTCTCACAGCGGCGTTGCGAATCGGGCTTGAAACGCAACAATGTGTCGTCATTGAAGATGCGCCGGTCGGCGTGGAGGCGGCGCGGCGAGCCGGAATGAAATGCGTGGGCCTGGTCGGAAGCTATTCGCGCGCGGCGCTTGCGGCGGCATCAAGGGTGATTGAGTCGTTTGGCGAATTGGATGTGAATTTCGTCGCAAGCTTGCGCGAAGCGTGATGCCTTCCTGGGTCGGCATGGTTTTAGTAAAAAAAAGACAATGCGTGCGAATGTGCAGTTTCACACAACTGCGGGAAAATGCACAACGCTCGAATTGGCATGAGAGTCGCGGAGTAAAGAGTGGCGGCCCCGTGATATCGCGATTGCACTGAGACGGACGTAAAAAAAAATAACAAAAATTGTCAATTTGCAGTTGCATGTTCTTCAGGCACTCGCTAATCTCATCGCGCTGACACGAATATAGACGGTTCAAGAGTCACGAATCTGGGTTGAACCGTACGATCGCGACAGTTGTAATCGCAGGGATGCGGACGTTGGGCGCGAGTGAGTTTCTCATCGCGCATAACGGTCTATCCGGTCCGGGCGTCAGCGTGGCGCCCGTCGGGGTGACTGGTTGTTTTACCTGTTTTAAGGAGCGCCACTATGGCCAGGAAGAAGAAGA
>CAYXEY010000363.1:0-5791 GCA_964464105.1 uncultured Planctomycetaceae bacterium | reverse complement strand
GGTAAGTTCATCGCCGCGGAAGTCTAACGGCGGGGTGGCGCTCCGGGAAATCACTTAGCTCCGCAGATCAGCGGTCTTGGCCTTGTCATCCCAATCGTCGTACCAGTCGTCGTAGAAGTCCTCGACGTCGTCGTAATAGTCTTCGAGGTCGTCGTAGTAGTCGTCGTAATAGTCGTCATCGAAGTAGTAGCCGTCATCGTAATAGCCATCGTAGTAGTACCCGTCGTCGTACCACACATCGCCATACCAATAGCCGCCATCGTCGTAGTAGTAATCGTCGTAGTAGCCATAATCGCCCGGCAGGTAGGCGACGTAGGTGGACTCATCGCAGCCGGCGATGGCCAGACTGGCGAAAACGAAGGCGGAAACAGCCAGGGTTGCAAGGTTGCGACGCATGATTTCCATCTCCCGGTTGATGTCTTGTGAACGGCCCGAAAGGGCTCGCTCTTAGAGACCCGGACCAGCCCACGACGGTTAGGCGGATGAAGGAAATCGCAGGATTTTGGGCCGTTCTGTGCGGCTTTGGGAAGGGCAGACGACCGCCGCCCACGTGACCGGCCGCGGGGACACCCCTGCCTGAGGTGCGGAATCGGCGGTCGTGATGGGTGCAAGTGGGGGTAGGGCAGAATAATCTCGCCCGCCCGGCCAATACCCCCACGGCAGCCGGGGCTTCGGGTGTTCGAAGGCCGGCTCGGATAATATCGAGTTTCACCCCCTGCACCGCCCCCCGGAGAGGCCAACCATGTTCGAACGACTGGCCACCGTGCGACTTAAGACAGCCGAGGACGCCTTCGACGACGGCCGCATCGACGAGGCCTTTGACATTGTCACCGTGCCCGATCTCGCGGGTCATCGCCGCACCCAGGTGTTGCTCAACAAGCTGGCTGAAGCCCTGTTGACCCGCGGACAGAATCACCTGCTTAATCAACGCTTTACCGAAGCCCTCGCCGATTTCGACCGGGCTGGCCGCTGTGGCCATGCGAACGAGAAGGTGGTCGAATGGCGCAACCGAGCCGTGGCCGCATCACGCGAAGCGGTCGCCGGTCGGCAGTCGCGCGAGGCCGCATTGGCCGAGGCGCAGGCCCGCCTTGCTGCCGGGAGTCTCAGCGGTGCCCAATCGGCACTGGAGGCCGTAAAAGGCGTCGATGCCGGTCGCATTCAAATGCAGAACGCCATCGTGCGGCAGTCCGATCGGGCCGCCGAGGCGCTGGAAGACGCGGAAGAGGCCCTCAAACGCGACGACCTGCCGACTGCGGTCGCGCGTCTCAAAGCGGCGATTCAATTGCATTGCAAGATGGACGGCGTGGCCGATCTGGAAGCCCGCCTCGTATCGCGCGTCGTGAGGGAGGCCATGGAGGCGTTTCGCCAGGGCCGTCTGCAACGCGCGGAGCAGCAGATGACCTTGCTGTCCGACATCGGCCGCGATCGCCCCGAGCGCGTTGAGGCCCAGAACGCCCTGCAGCTGGCTCGCGATGCAGGCAAGGCCGTGGGTGACAGCCGCTATGCCGCGGCCGGTGTCATGCTAGGGCGGCTGGCCCAGGCCGATCACATGGCCGACTGGGTCGTCGCGACCCGCGATCAGTTGAACCAATTAGACGATCTGCGGCGATCGGTGCTCGAAGGTCCGCTCGCCTGCTTTATCTCGCGTGACGCCCATCGCGCCGTGGATCCAGTCCACGAGCACTCCATGACACTTGCGCCGGCTCAGCGGCCTGCAGCGCCGCCCGTTCTGCGGGCGATCAGCCATCCATCGCCCGACCAGGGCCATCGCCGCCTGATGCTGCGAATCGATGGCGTGGGCAGCTTCCTGTTGCTTAACAGCCAGCGTGTCAGCATCGGGCGAGCCGGTGCGGGCGCGACCGCGGACCTGCAACTGGTGAGCGACCTCGCCGATCGTCAGGCGGAGATCATCCGCAGCGGCGAGGACTATTTCGTGGCGGCCTCCGGCGGCGTCGAGCTGGCCGGACGCCCGGTCGAGCACGCGTTGCTACAAAGTGGCGACAAGGTTCGCCTGGGTCACCGCGTTCGCCTGCGCTTTCTGCGACCTAGCCGAAAGAGCGCGGCCGCCGTTTTGGAACTGGGTGAGGGCGTACGCATGGCGTCGGACTGTCGCCGTGCGATTCTCATGGGCGGCCCGATCATCATCAGCCCCCGGCGCGACAGCCACATCGTCACGCCGCCGGGCAGCGGCGATTATGTGCTGATGCTCCGCGATGGCGCCGTGATGCTGAAATCGACCGGCTCATCGGGAGGTGCGACCGCGCTGGCGCTGGGCGCGCCCTTGAACGTCGGTGATCTGCGAATCGGCGTACAACCCGTAGCCGACGGTTCATCCGTCGGGCGAGTCGTGGGATAGTAAGAGAAGTGCGGGGCATCGACTCCCCAATCCGATCTGACCGTGAACAATCGTCGTCTGTCTCGTTGAGGTCTCCCGATGTCTTTCAGATTCAGCCAGGGTGATCGGCCGCTGCCGGGTTACACCATCCAGCGCGGCGTGGGCCGGGGCGGGTTCGGCGAGGTCTATTACGCCACCAGCGACGGCGGCAAGGAAGTCGCGCTCAAGTACCTCCGCGAGAATCCGGCGATCGAGGTCCGCGGTGCGCAGCATTGCCTCAATCTAAAGAGCCCTTACCTCGTCGATCTGCACGACATCCGCCAGAACGCCGACGGCGAGTTCTTCGTCATCATGGAGTTCGTGCACGGCTCCTCGCTGCGCGACCTGATGAACTCCGAGCCGCACGGCCTTGGTCCCCAGAAGGCGGCCTACCTGGTCCGCGAGATCGGCAAGGGCCTGGCCTATTTACACGATCGTGGCATTGTCCACCGCGATCTCAAGCCGGGCAACATTTTCTACGAGGATGGTTACGTCAAAATCGGCGACTATGGCCTCTCGAAGGTCATGGCCGCCAGCCAGCACTCAGGCCAGACGATCAGCGTCGGCACCGTGCACTACATGGCGCCGGAGGTCGGCAGCGGGAACTACGACAAGACCATCGACCTCTATGCCCTTGGCGTGATTCTTTACGAGATGGTGCTCGGCAAGGTGCCGTTCGCCGGATCGAGCATGGGCGAGGTGCTGATGAAGCACCTGACCGCACAGCCGGCGGTCGATGACCTGCCCGAGCCGTTCCCGCATGTCATTCGCAAGGCCCTCGCCAAAGAGCCGCGCGATCGCTACCAGTCCGTCCAGGAGATGATGACCGATCTGTTCGCCGTGGCCGACCTGGATCGCAGCGTTGCGGCCTTCGAGCCGAACAGCCTGACCGTCGCCGCGGCGAAAGTGGCGCGCGATCTGGCGGCCAAGAAGACGCCCGTGGCAATCGGCGCGCCCGGCAGCAGCAATGTCGCCACCGCGACGCCGCCGCCCATCCTGCATCCCAATCTGATGGCCGATCGCCGTGAATTCCGTGGCGGAGGCGATGGTTCCGGTGGTACACGCCTGCCGCGCGTTGAGCCGGCATTCGACATGCCGAAGCGCCCGGCATTCGATTCCTCCGAGCCGCCCAGCAAGACGGGTGCGCCGCCATTCGCCCGGTTCCTGGCCACGCTCGGAATGGTCACGGGCATCTCTCTCGCGGCCGGTGTGCTGTGTGGCGCGGATCGTCCGGCCATCGGCGGGGCGGTGTTTTTGAATACCGCTGCCGTGATTCAGGGCGTATTGCTCGGATCATGGCTGGCATTCGAGAAGCTGCGGCTTGCTGACAAGTGGCTGCCGCGGATCCTCATCGCTTGCGTGACCGCTCCAGCGTTGCTCCCCGGCGGCATGGTGTTGTTCCTCGACTCCGCATTCAAGAACGCCAAGCCAATCGGGCTGGCGGGCGTTTTGATGCTCGGATTGTTGTTGATGGATTGGCCGCGCCGTGTGGCCCTCGCGCGAAAGGGCGAGATGTCACTCAAGTCGGCCCTGCTCGCGGGCCTCTTCGGATGGATCAGTGCGGCCATCATGCTGGATGACCGCATGGGGTTGCCGGTCGCGGCAACATTCGCTGCGGCATCGCTGGCGGTACAGGCGCTGTCCCGCATTCGCGGCCAGGCGTCAGGAATCCAGGGGGCCATGGCAGCCGAGGCAGTGCCTGCCGACCCCTGGGCCGCGGCACTTACACCCCTCGCGGAGGCCCAAGCTTATGGGTCGAAGCCGATGCCTGCGGTTGCAGTCGAGCTGCCAACGGCACACGCAATAAGCCCGAACATGACAGCGGGCCCGCCTCCGGTCGTCACGAATGCACCGGCGCCGTCATACGCTGTCGAGCGCGTCGAGCGCAGCGGTGTCGTCCGCGCGCTCTGGCTCGTGGCGGCGCTGCCATTCTTCGCTACCGGCATCATCCTTTACATATTGGTTGGCGTGGGCGAGATCAGCGGGCGAGACGAGGAGGCGATTGCGCTGATCATTGCGACAAGCTGCATGCTCTTCGGTCTCGCTTCGGGTAGTCGCGCGATCTCGCGCTGGCAGCGTGGATGGTGGCGTGGACTCGCCCGACCCGGGCTGACGGCCCTTGGCATCAGCGCAACGGCCGGCGCGGGAATTTATATGGGTAACGCCAACCCGCGCGGCGAAGAGATGGTCGTCAGCGTCATCTTCCTGGTGGTGGGCATCGTGATGTTCCTGGGCAGTTGGATCATCCCCGCGCGGTTGTTCGATTCCGCGGCAGTGCCGGCTCCGCCAAAGCCAGATTCAGACGAATTGAAGCGAATCCACGACCGCGGCAGGCTGTTTGTTCGAATTGGTCTTGTTGGATTTGCAATTGGTTTCACGCTCCTTGTTACCCTGCTGGCGGCCCTGCGTGAGCACGAATACGACGACGTTCTTCCGGGAGTGTTGATTCCAATTGGCCTCATCTCCACGGCGTTTCTCGTCACCGGCTTTATCAAGCTCAGAAAGAAGGCTCCTGGCGTCACGGTACCTCCGGTCACGCTTCCCATTCGACGCGATTTCGACGTACCTTCAAACGCGAATCTCTCGAAGCTCATCGAGCGTCACATGGTCATGCTGGGTTACACACTGGCGAGCCGGTCCGATCTGCTCTGGCAATTCACCCGCGGCAATTTTGCGTCACAGTTCTGGTCGAGCGATGTTCGACAATGGGGTACGCGGGTCAACATCGCGGCCTATGAGCTGGATAACGGCGGCTATCGCGTCAGTTGCCTGCTCGACATCGAGCGAATGTTCAACTCGCCGACCAAGGAAATGAAGAACATTCTGGATGCCGAGCTGCGCGATTTGAACGAACTCCTTGCCGGCCGTGACGTTGTCGTTGGCTCTTCCATGGGAGGGCAGATTCGATGATGGCTGGAATCGCGATTGGCCCATTGGTCCTCGGGCTGCTCCTGATTGGGGCGTTCTTGTTGGCGACATTCGCCGGTGGCCGCCGCCGGCGTCGCGGACGAATGATCTTTGCGGCACTCTTCCTGCTCCTGGCAATGTTGGGAACGTCACTCTTTTTTGCTCGCGCGACGCGTACCAGGGCGGTGGCCGAACGAGAACGTGCCGTGGCCATGCGGGATGCTGCGCTGTTCAAAGAGCAATCGTTGGGCATTTTGAAAACGGAGGCCCCTGATGCAACCTCGTCGAATGTGCCATACGAATCCGATGACGAGGCCTCAGATGAAGCACTCGACCCTGAGTCGATTGCCGCTGTCGTCGATGATGTGAACAATGCAGTCAATGATGAGGTTAATACAGTCAATAGCGAAACGAAGGCGACTTCTCATGCGCTGTTGAATTCTGAAAAGCCGCAGACGCGACAGGTCCTGCCACCCAAGCCTCCGCGCCCGCCAGGGGTCACGCGCGTTG
>CAYXEY010000362.1:0-5824 GCA_964464105.1 uncultured Planctomycetaceae bacterium | reverse complement strand
CAACTCTGATTTGATGCATAATCAAACGGGCACCGTCACACGAGTGGCGGTGCCCGAATTGTTTAATGAAACAATGACAATTGGCTGGTGGTCAGTGTTCAGCAAGAAGAAGCCGTCAGCCGTCAGCCGTCAGCCATCAGCTATACAGGGCTTCGATCGACTCCGACGCGCCCAAACACCCTGGCCGGTCTGCATTGCTGCGGCGGCCCTGATCAGTATCGCCGGCTGCTCCGTCACCAGCGGTCCCATCGATTTGCACCTCAATGAACGCGTTTCTCGACCGCCCGTCGCCGTGGTTCTCTTTCTTGTCGATGGCCTGGATCGTCCGACGATGCTAAGCCTCGCCGACAAAGGCAGGCTCCCGAACATTCAATCGCGGTTCATGCGGGGCGGCGTGAGCGTCGAAGGCGCAGTCACGTCTATGCCGGCGTTGACTTATCCCAATCTTGTCTCTGCCATGACGGGTCGCTTTCCCGGCCATCACGGCATCCTCGGCAATCAGTGGTTCGAGAGAAGCACGCTTCAGATTCAGGACTATCTGACAGTGCCAACCTACCAGATGGCGGGCGACGATTTCGACGCGCCGACCATTCACGACATCCTCGACGAGCAGTTCACCCTCAATATTCAATGCCCCGCTCGGCGTGGCATGGATCGAACCGCCGACAACTGGCTGCTGACCGGCGCCGACTGGCTGCTGGGCACCTACACCATGACCGACGCCCGCGTGGGCTCAGACGTGGCATGGGTCGCCGAGACTGCCAACGAGGTCGGCAAGTGGCCGGTCTTCACCATGTTCTATTTCCCGGGCGTCGATCAGATTGGCCATGAATACGGATCCGATTCGCGAACCTACGTGAACGCCGTGAAGAATGCGGATCGGCAGATCGGACGCGTCATCGACGCAATCGAGCGTGCGAGGCCGGCCGACCGATCCTATTTCGCATTGATCGCGGACCACGGACACGTTCCCCTCGACGGCGACCGGAGGATTGACATCGCTGAGTGCCTCGAAAAGGGGCTTGGCTTGCGTGTACGGCATGCGAGGATCAACCACTCAGAGGTGGCCGAGCGAGCTCGTGAATTGAAGAGATTTGACGCGATCGTGGTGAGGAGCGGCGACCGCCGGTTGGCCATTCACGTGCGCGGCGATGACGGTTGGAATTCCGCCCCCAGTCGTGCATTGATCGATCAAATCGTAGGCAGCGATGGATTTCACTGCGGATACGGCGCGAAGAAGTGCTCGGGACGATTGGTCGATCTGCCGGGGGTGGCCTGTGCCGTCACGAAGGCTCCGAACGGCGCACGCGTGGTCACGCGCGAGGGCGAAGTTCTGATTGAGCGAAATGAAGTTGATGGCAAATCGCGATATCGGATTGCGAATGGTGCGGGTGTCTTGCGTAAGCTGACCAAATACGCTCCATCCGCGTCTGCCGCGTTTGACTATTCGAGTTGGCATTCCTCCCGCGAATGGCTCGCCGCAACCATCAATTCGGACTGGCCCGACTTCGTTCCGCAAGTCGTCGAGATGTTCGATTCCCCGCGAGCCGGGGACATCGTGCTGTTCGCGGCAGATGAATGGTCACTGGCCCCCGGCGATGACGGCGGGCACGGCTCATGCGTTGCCCGCGACATGCGGATTCCGATGTACTTCGCAGGCCCAGGTCTGGCAGCGGGCGGGCAGGTTCCCTGCGGCCGGCTCGTCGATGTCATGCCTACCATTCTTGATCTGCTGGGCGAAGCGGGGCGGATGGCCAAACATTCGCCCATCGACGGACTGAGCCTGCTGCCGGACATGAAGCAGGCCGGTGCCACGTCGCAACCCTCGCGGTCCTTATCCGATGATGACGCTCAATAAGATCGTTACGCGTGTCTTTTATTATCCTTCGCTGGGATACAGCGCCGCGTTGCAGGCATTGGGATGGTGGCGGAAGTGGGACCGCATCGATGATCACGTCCTGCTCGGCGGACGCCCCACGCGGAAGGATGTTCGCGAGCTGGCATCGATTGGCGTGACCGCCATCGTCAACTTTTGCGAGGAATTCCAGGGACACCTGGATCTGATGGACGCGGCGGGCATCTCGCAGCTATATCTGCCGACACTCGATTTTCATTGTCCATCTCAGGCGGCGTTGAAGTCAGGCGTTGATTTCTTGCTCCGTCGCAGAAGCGGATCTCAGCAGACTTACGTGCATTGCAAAGTGGGGCGGGGGCGATCAGCGACACTGGCACTCTGCTACCTCATGGTCACGCAGGGCCTTGATGCAGGACAGGCGCTCCATCGATTGAGGTCAATTCGTCCACAGGTCATTCGAAGCCTTGATCGCAGACCGGCGGTTAATCATGTTGCAAGTGAAATGAAATCTCGCGCTTAACCTAGCGATTTCTCAAGCCTGCGGCGGCGACCGATGATGAGGTTTCACCCTTGCCTGGACGCTCGATAGAGCCGCCGTGCGTCGCGAAGAAATCCACCACCATGTTGAACATGTACTGCCGGGCGTAGGGGAGGTATCCAACGTGTCCGCCGCCGGCAATGATCAGCGCCGCCACGTTGGGATTGTGCATCCCTTTGAGCAGATCGGCAGCATCGCCCACAGGAATCAGCGGATCATTGCCGGAATGCACGATCAGAGTCGGCACGCGGCTGCGCTCTAGCTTCTTACCGACCGGCAGTTCCTTGTATGGCATAAGCCGCAGGAAACGCAGGCCCTCGTCGACGCATCCCGTGTAACTCAGGCACGAGTGTGAAAACTCAAAGGCAATCAGTTTTCGCAGGCTGCCGGAATTATCATTGGATCCACGATCACGCATCCGACGGCGCACGGTGTTCTGCAGGTTGTTGATGCCGGGGTTGGACAGCACGCTCTGCTCGGTCTCCATCAGATCGAGCACTTCTTCAAAGCGAGGAATGCACGACGATGCGATCACGCCGGCCTTGAGGTGACGGCCCGGAGGAAGCACGGGCATTCGATTTCGTAGTTCGGGACCAACATCGGGGTCATCCAGGGCGCGGTCCTGGTACCAAGCCGCAAGTAGAACGGTATTTGCGCCCCAGGAGTGGCCCATCGCGCCCGTTTCTTTCACGTGTGGCTGGCCCTCAAGCCACGCGGCGGCGGCCAGCAGGTCGCAAGTTTCCAACACACCGAACGTGAACGGCAGATCGGGATGTCGCTGTGCGGTCTGTCCGTGTCCGCGCGGTTCCATGGCCAGCACGTGGAATCCGGTGGCACGAAGCGCCGCGGCCATGTCGCGGGTCCGAAGCGTGAGGTTGTGACCATAGACACCGGGAACCAGAATGATGCAGTCTGCATCAATAATCTGGCCGCTGCTTGATCGTGCCCAGCCCAGCCGCCCCGACACCTCATGGCCGTCGAGAGTCTTAAGAGTGATATCTTCAAAGCCCTCCCATGCAAGCGAGGGGTCATACTGCTGATAGGGCCGCCCGCCGCTTTGGGCGCTCTCCCGAAGCCCAGCCCAGTTGTTGTATACCCGGCCAATATTGGTGGGCTTGCGATCAAAATACTCCCAGACGTCGGCAGGAGGCTGAGACTCGCCGGTGAGATTCTCGGTGAGCAGCGGCTCTGGGTCGTTGGGGAGGAGGTGGCGAAAATGGGCATGCGTCTCGGTGAGCCACTGCCGCGCCGATCGATTGGTCGAGTGCGATGACGACGCGATCGGAACCAGGTCATTGATGCTGGGGGGGTACGAAGTTTCCGCGAGTACGCATCCGGAGAGCGAGCCAGCACAGCCAATGATGGCCGCGGCCAGCAGGGCGAATCGCCGACTCCGGGTGCGCCGGGCGGAATAACGGGCGTTAGAAGGGGCTTCGACGTGATTCGACATTGGCACTAAAGTAAGGAATGCGCGGCGACTCCGTCAACCACTTTGAACCGCCATTCCCATGATGAACTCGGAAACCGCCGCGATTGACACCGATCACATAAGCCCGAGGTTGCATGCCGATGGCCAGCGCCCTCTCCGGTCGGCAGGCGCCGCGTACTGGCTGTTGGTCGCGGTGATTCTAGCTGTCGCGACAATCGCGGCCCACGGACCTTCACTGCAGGGCGGCTTGTTCTTCGACGACCATTGGCACCGGCTGCAACTGGAGACCTCGGGGTGGGGCTGGAGCGACATGCTCAATGCCGCAACCCTCGAGCCCGCTCGATTCATGGAAATGTGGTGGCAGACCGAGCCGATCCGCTGGCAGTATTCGCGACCGGTGTCGATTTTCTTGATGAAGGTCGTGCATGCAGTGAGCGGCGGCAGCGTCGTAGCTCAGCACGCCTTGAGCATCCTGCTGCATTACGCCAACGCCCTCATGGTGGTTGGACTGGTCTGGCGACTGTCGCGGCACCGCTACTGGGCGATCGTCGCCGGCTTGCTTTTCGTCATCTACTCGCACAGCGTCTTCGCGGTCGGATGGCTGGCCTCGCAGAATACAGTGCTTCAGACGACCCTCACGCTAGCGGCGATTCACTGGTATGCCTCTGCCGCAAATTTGTTGCTCGGGCCGGATCAACCGTCAGCGCCGGGTCTCCCCAGTGATTCGCCCGTGGCGAGCTGTCCTTATCCCGGTTCGAATCCGATTCCCCCTGGCAGCACCGCTGGTATTGCCGGCCTCTATGTGCTGGCCCTGTTCTCGCGTGAAAACGCAATCATGCTGCCGGTCATCCTTGCCGCGTTTGATCTCGCGTTCAGCGGCAGGGCCGCCCTGGCGCGGCATTGGAAATTTCATACGTCCCTGATCGCAATCAGTCTCGGTTTTGTCGCATGGCGATTCCTTGCGTTTCACGCACCCATGCCGAATATTTACTCGCGTCATTTTGATGGCCCGGTCACGTTGGCGGCCATGCTTGAGTATGGCGCCTGGCTCCTCGCAAAGCTCCTGCACTACATTTGCTCAGCCATCTGGCTCTCGCCCATGGTGGTGGGGCCGGCCGGACGATTTAACTCGTGGGTCGAGGCGCCCGGCGACACGCTGCTCACTGTTGCCATTATTCTCATGCTGGGCCTCGGCTACTACTCCGCGACGCGCCGCGTGCGCGGTTGGTGGATCTGGCCGATGTGGATCGTGCTCGCGTACCTACCGGTCATGGCGATTCTGCCGACGCCGCACCAGGGGTATGGCGGCGGTGTCGGCTTTGCCATCGCCATGGTGCTCGGCCCGGCGATGCGAAGGCACGTCAGGCCCAGGGGCTGGCCGATCAGCGCGGCCGTGGCCACGTGGTTTTTGATTGCGACGTCGATCTACATTCCCATCTACCGCACGCTGTGGAACGGCATGCGCGGGGCCGAGTCGCTGACCACGGCGAAGCTCGCCACTTTGCCGCCGCCCGAGGGCGCGACCGACCTGTTCTTCATCAATCTTCCATTTGTCAATATCTATGCGAAGTTGAGCATCGGCGAGATCTGGGGTGACGCGGCGAAGGACATGCGCTGCCACGCCCTGGCCTTCGCACCGGCTGTGCCCGGAATCGATCTCCCTTGTCGCCTGACGCAAGTAGACGATTGCACATTGCGCCTCGAACTTGATCGAGTGAACGCGCCAACGGGCGTCTCGGGATATTTCTCCGGCCTGTTAGGGCGTTTTCTTCTGGAGGGAATGCGGTCATCGCGCGAGCCCATCAATCAGCCGATTCGAAGGGAGATGTACGACGTCACAATTCCGCATTGGGACGATCAATTCGGTGCGGATACGCTCGAATTCAGGTTCCATAGACCGCTCGCGTCGCCCGAGTACCGGTTCTATCTTGCCACACCGGACTGTCCGCTTGCGGAGTTGCGTTTCGTCGCCGACAGTCTTGAATTATCGGAATCAGTTGCC
>CAYXEY010000361.1:0-5826 GCA_964464105.1 uncultured Planctomycetaceae bacterium | reverse complement strand
GCATAGGTGAAGAATCGTCTGGCTGCCTCGCGTCGGTCTCGCCGGGTGGCGGTCGTGAGCAGATGCTCCGCCGTCGTCGGTCGCGCGGGCGGGGCTGCCACTTTGACTTGCAACCGGTCGATCAGCGAGATTGTTCTCCCCTGTTTGATCACGAAGGTGCGGACGTTTCGACGAGAGAGCCCGTCACGCGAGATGCCGCCGATATCAACCAGCAGCGACTCGGCGGCGCTGATGCCGATGACGTCGCCCGTCTCGAGATTCACTTCAACGCAGGCATCCTCGCTGATGCCCAGGCCGAGTCGCTTGCTGCTGACTTCGAGCGCCGCGACCAGGCGGCCGAAGCGATGCCGCTCGAAGAAGTGCGAATCGGCGATGGCCCAGGGCAGGAAGCCCATGCCCTTGCCGATGCGCGGGCCGGTCGACGCTGCGCGACTGGTCGGTCCAGGTTGCGGTTGCGTGGTTGCAGGTATTTCGTCGCCATCGTCGCCGCGACTCGGTCGCGTCGTCGGAATACCCAATGCTTCGGCGCTGCCGCCGCTGAGGAACATCGGGTCGCTCATCATCGCGTCGCCGGCGCTGGTGCCGGCGATGACGCCGCCACGAGCGAGCAACCGCCGCATGGCCGCGGCCTCGGGAGTATCGCGGTCTCCGTCCTCGCCGGTCAGATAGCGCTGGGTGATCCGCTTCTGGTCGCCGCCGGTGAAGAACATCGCGCTGGCGGCGTCGATTTTAGCGATTGTCTCTTCAACAGGAGTCGTGCGCATAATCGAATCGAACTGACAGGCCGCACAGTAGGCCTTGATGATCTCGATCCGACCGGCCGGTTCTTCATTCAGACTCGCGGCGGTGGCGATGAGAATGCGCGGCGCACCGGATTTTGCCGCCGCGCGGGCCAGCGCGATGAACCGCTCATAAACCGGTTGGTTGTCATCCTCCAACCCGCCGCCAATGGCGAGCAGGTGACCGCGCAGGCCGGTGGCGGGCTTCATCGCGGGTTTGCTCGATCCTCCGCGTTCGCAGGACGCAGTGAGGAGACAGGCGAATGTAATGAAAAGCTTGAACACGCGGGCAGCCATGGCAGACAGTGTACCCGCCCAGGTTGGCGTCAGACTTCGATGTCTTCGGGCTTGACCCAGACGACCTTGCCGTCGCGCCAAACGACGATCGACTCGCCCAGGAGCTTATGCCGACGAATCGCCGCGCGGATGCCCTTGGCGATGGCCGCCGTAACAGCCTTGTCGTCCTTCATCAATTCGACGGGGTCACTTTCACGAGGTGCCCGTTTAGTCGGTTTTCGCGCAGGCCTTGAAGGCTTTCCACGCTTTTTCATCAATCACCGTTTCGACGTCAGCCGATGCGCCCGATGCAATCATGCGCGGCGCACCATTTCCTGAATTGTCGTAGACGCGCCATGCGTCTGCAAGTGGGCGGTACAGGGTGAAGAAGTTAGCGATCCCACGATGATATCTTCGTCGGATCGTCTCCTCCGGAATCGAATGACCGCCCGCCTTAACACGCGCCCTGACGCGCGCTACAGCCATGCCGGGACTTGGAAGCCAGAGGAACACGAGATTCCTGACGTAGTTGGCGGTTCCCAGTTCGCGCAGCCACGGCACAAAAGTCCGCCCGGCCAGAGTCGTTTCAAACGCGAAGCTCGTCGACGATTCGGCAAGGCTCTGCAATCGCCGAAGCATTACCTCCCCCGCGGCCAGCGCAACGCCTTCAGGGTGGAAACCCGACAATCCGCCGGCGATGGCGTCGGCATTGACGAATTCGGTGACATTCAGAAAATCCCGCAACAAAGTCGGGGCCGCAGTAGACTTACCGGCGCCATTACATCCGCCCAGTACCACGACAATGGGCCGTCCATTCGCGCGCGGCGGCTTTGCATTGTTGGCCGATCTCTTGCTCACGACTGATAGCTTATCCGGCCGTGAGCGGTCGATCGACTGATCTTCTCATGCGCATACATCCCCGCCAGAACGAATTCGACGCAGCTCGCCCGCATCGCCGGACTGCTTGATGCATTCACTTCAAACGCCTTCTCCCACGCCGGCGGGACGCGCTTCAAGCGTTCCGCGTACGCGCCCGATGGCAGCAGATCGCCGACTTCGATCTTCACGCCTTTACCGAAGATCTCGCCAATCTCCGCAAGCCCGTTCTTATCGACGTACTCGTCGAACACCACCTTGATCGCCGACGCAATCACCGCCTCCAGCACCTGCTGCTCGGTCATCTGGTGGCTGCTCATCAAGTCAAGCTCGAGCTTGCCGAGCGAGCTGCTCGCCAGGTGGGCCAAATCACTGACGCGCGGAACCGCCGGTCGCTCGCCGAGTAAGGCCGCTCGCCGCCGGGCGCTCGCGATCATGGTGCGATAGTTGGCGATGCTGAACCGCGCGGACACACCCGAGGCGGCGTCGATATAATCGCTCTTGCGGGCCTCGATGGTGATCTGTTCGACGATCTCCTTCATGAACAGCGGCACCGCGACGGGAAATTCGTTATCGCTCGCGGTGTCCAGCTCCAGGCCCGCCTCCTGTTCCATAATGGCCACGCCCAGTTCGCGCTCGCGCGGATAGTGCGTGCGGATGATCGAACCGATGCGGTCCTTCAACTGCGGGATGACCTTGCCGCTGCGGTTGTAGGTTGAAGGGTTGGCCGAGAAAAGAATGGCGATGTCGAGGTCAAACTGAATCGGGTATCCGCGAATCTGCACATCGCGCTCTTCAAGGATGTTGAACAACCCGACCTGCACCAGCTCATCGAGTTCCGGCACTTCGTTCATCGCGAAGATGCCGCGGTTCATCCGCGGGATCAGTCCGAAGTGCAATGCCTCTTCCGCGCCCATGCTCGAACCGGCCGCGAGCTTGCCCGGGTCGATCTCGCCGATGACGTCGGCGAACTTCGTACCCGGCGCAAGCCGCTCGGCATAGCGATGCTCGCGCGGCCACCAGGCGATCGGCGTGTCATCGCCCCGCGCGGCGATCAAGTCTCGCGCAAATTTCGTCATCGGTCGCAATGGATCGTCATGCAGATCGCTGCCGGCGACATACGGAATGACCGGATCGAGAAACCGCACGAGCTGCCGCATGAGCCGGCTCTTGGCCTGCCCCTTCTCGCCGAGAAAGAGCATGTCATGCCGGGCGAGCAGCGCGAGGCAGATCTCGGGAATGACCGTGTCGTCGTAGCCGATGATGCCGGGAAACAGCGGCTCGCGGGCCGCGATCTTGCGCAACAGGTTGTCGTGCAGCTCCTGCTTGACGGACTTCGATTCCCAGCCCGACGCCTTGAGCGCGCCAAGCGTGGCCGGACGGGTGGACGATTCCGAGTGTGTGGCGAGTTTTTGCATAGGTCCACATTCTAGGGCAGGCAGGCCCGAGAATCCCGAAAGTCAGGTAGCATGGCGGCGGCGCTTTGCCTGCAATGCAGGGACCGAAAAATAGCAGAGACCGGCTCGTCAATACCGATGACGGGCGACTCGATGATGAGATGGCGAGAATTCACTGCTCTCAGGGCAGTGGCACACGGCACCCGGATTAGCTCCGACCATGTCGATTCTGAACCTCCCACGCACGCTGCACTCGGTCCCCAGGGTCATGACGATCCTGCGCGTGCTCTCGAAATACGGATTCGGCTGGGCGGTCGAGCGTTTGCAACTTCAGAATTACGTCCCCTCGCTGGATTGGTTTCGCCGGACCAAGCAGGTCGAGGTCCATGAGCCCGACATCGACCCGATGGAGTCGATCGGCATTCGCATCGCCAAAGCCGCCGAGGAACTCGGCCCCACCTTCGTCAAGCTCGCGCAGATGGCCTCGACTCGACCGGACATCCTGCCCGCCGAGATCATCTCCGAATTGTCTCGCCTGCAGGACGACGTGCAGCCCTTCCCCGCTGAGCAGGCCAAGCGCGTATTGCGCGACAGCCTGGGGGCCGATCCCTCTGAACTTTTCCTGCGCTTCACCGATGAACCTTTCGCCTCCGGCTCGATCGGTCAGGTGCACCGCGCCGTCACCAAGGGCGGCCGCGATGTCGTGGTGAAGATCAAACGCCCCGGCGTGGATCAGACCATCGCGACGGATATGTACATTCTGAAGTTCCTGGCCGATCGCGCCGAGTCGCTGATGCCGGAACTGCGACCTTACCGGCCCAAGATGCTGGTCGATGAGTTCGCCGAGAGCATTCGTCGAGAACTCGACTTCATCAACGAGGCGTCCACGACCGCGCGGTTTCACGAGGCCTTCGCCGGCGATGCAGCCATTCACACGCCCGAAGTGCATTGGGATCTGACCGGCCCGAGCGTGCTGACGCTTGAGTTCATGCAGGGCATCACTCTTCGCGAGGCAGTGGAGGAGCACAAGGCCGAGTGCGACCACAAGCAACTGGCCAAGAGTCTCGCCGAGTGTTTCCTCAAGCAGTATTTCGAGCTGGGGTTCTTCCACTCCGACCCGCATCCCGGCAACCTGCTCATTCAGCCGCCGGCGGGATTGGTGGTGTTCGATTATGGCATGACCGCGCAGCTCAGCGACGAACAGGCCGGACACCTCGTGTTCGCCATCGTCGGGGCGGTGAATCACGAAGTGGACGCGGTCATCGATGTGTTCGCCGACCTTGGTGCATTGGGCGCGGCGACCGATCGCAATTTGCTGCGTCGCGACCTGAGCCTGCTTCTTGATAAATACTACGGACTACCGATCAAGCGGATGGACCTCGGAGAATTGTTCCCCGAATTGCTGGAGACCGTGCGGCGCAACGACGTCGCCCTGCCCCGGGAGTTCGTGGCATTGCTGAAGAGTCTCGCCACGGTATCGGGCGTGGTGCTGCAACTCGACCCGGAGTTCGATCTGCTCTCGCTGATCAAGCCGCGGCTCAAGCGAATGCTGGCGGAGCGGGCCTCGCCGCGTCGGGTCGCCCGAATGCTGGGCATGTCCACGTGGCATATTCTCAGTGTGCTGCGCGACGCTCCGCGGGCCTTGCGCGACATGGTCCGCCACCTCGGCCGCGGCCACGTGCAGGTCAACATCAAGCACGAGAACATCGATCACCTGGCCAACGAACTCGATCGATCGAGTAATCGACTCGCCGTGGCAATTCTCACGGCGGCGACAATCGTTGGAAGCTCGATGCTGCTGGCCATGACGACGGATGTCACCGTGATGCATGTGCCGATTCGCTACGTCGGACTTGCGGGCTATGCCCTGTCGCTCGTAATGGGAGCGGGGTTGGTAATCGCAATTCTTCGCAGCGGGCGGTTGTCGTAAGTACGCCCCTAGGGTTGATCCACCGCGAAGGTGTCGCCCTGAGAGAGATCGCCGGTTTCGAGTCCCTTGCGAAACCACTTGATGCGCTGTGCCGAGCTGCCGTGCGTAAACGAGTCCGGCACGACATGCCCGCGGCCCTGCTTCTGAAGCGTGTCGTCGCCAATTGCGTTGGCGGCCCGCAGCCCTTCCTCGACGTCGCCCGGCTCCAAGATGCGCTGCTGGCGATTGGCGTGATGCGCCCAAACGCCGGCGAAAAAGTCCGCCTGTAATTCCATGCGCACGCTCATCGCGTTGTAGTCTTTCTCGCTGAGCCGTTGCTTCATGTTGTGTACGCGATCGCTGATGCCGAGGAGATTCTGGACATGGTGGCCAATCTCATGCGCGATCACGTATGCCTGGGCGAAGTCGCCGGGCGCGCCGAAGCGGCGATCCAGCTCATCAAAGAAGCTGAGGTCGAGATAGACCTTGGAATCGCCCGGACAATAGAACGGCCCGACCGCAGCACTGGCGAAACCGCATGCCGATTGCACCTGTCCGCGAAACAGCACCAGCTTGGGTTTCTCGTACC
>CAYXEY010000360.1:417-5830 GCA_964464105.1 uncultured Planctomycetaceae bacterium | reverse complement strand
TTGTTCGCTTAGTTGGCCGGGCGAACAGCCTGAGCCTTGGGGCCCTTCGGTCCCTGGGTCAGTTCGAACTCAACCTTGGTCCCCTCGGCGAGGGTTCGGAAACCCTCCATCTTGATTTCGGACTGGTGAACGAACACGTCCTGTCCGTCGTCCGCCTGGATGAACCCGAATCCCTTCGAGTCGTTAAACCACTTCACTGTACCTCTTGGCATAAACCGAACCTCAAACACCACCCTCCGCGGCCGCCGATCCATGAAACAACACTGCTTCGATATCTAGCAGACCGGGGCGCCGCGCGGGCAGCCATGAATGTAATATCGTCCAATGGACTTTCGCTGTCAAATCAGACGCACGCTGACCGGTAATTGTCGGTGTGAATCGCGCTGAATCGAGTGAATTTGGCCACTATTCTCGGCGGATCGGACGCCGGCTCAATTCCAGCATTCGCCAGGACGCTGCCGCACGACTTGTGCCGGACGCACGGTTGCTGATGCCGCCTGCTCCAATCGACGCAGTGCTGCGAACACCAGCTCGGCGCGGGTCGCAAGACAACCCATGCCAAGCATCTGCTGCTTTTCTTCACAGGATGTCATCACGATGGACGCCACGGAATCGAGTTTCTCAGAGAGGCTGAGGGTGCAGCAATCGAGGTGAGAGTGCATTTTGGCAAGGGGCGGAAACGAGATGAGCGCGGGCGATGCCAAATGCTGTTTCAACTGGCAGAGAATCCGGCACGCCTGGGCCGGCTCAAGATCGCGCGTCCGAATTCTTCGACAATGGGCACGCCGATAGGGACCGGCGGAATTCTCCGATTGCACGATCGCCCGCTCGACGCCCTGCAGGAGGAAATTAAATCGTCCATCGGGCAGATGCTCGATCTTCACAATCCGCCCGACACCGACGACCGGGTGGATCGGCGCGGTGAGGGTGACGTATTGCTCCTGCGAGCAGGGCTTCAACCAGGCCATGCCGATGAGCCGGTCGCCCTCCAGCACGTCGCGGGTCATGCAGCGGTAGCGCTCTTCAAACACATGGAGCGGAAGGATCGCGCGTGGCAGCAGCACGCAATTGGGAAGGGGAAAGAGAGGCAGCCAATCGGGAAGTTCTAACACTGTGTCTTGGACTCAGGTGACCAGAACTGTTCGGGCCTTCACCAACACCCTGTTGAATCGACCAGATTGTAGTGGGCAAACAGTGGAACGGCCAAAGTCCATCGAATTCATGAAGGGGGGACGATAATGCGAGCTGAGAATCGCCATTTGGGGCTGGACTTCAAGACCGCTGGTCAGCATCATGCTCGCCATGAGCGGGTCAGGGACGACGATCGTTGCGGGCATTGACGAGGCGGGCTATGGGCCGCTGCTCGGGCCGCTGGTGGTGGGCGCCGCGGCCATGGAAGTGCCCACGGACGCGGTCAACGGCTGCCTCTGGAAAGTCCTGCGCAAGAGCGTCACGCAGACCATTTCATCGCGGGACAAGCGGCTGGTCATTCTGGACAGCAAGCAGGTCTATCACCGGCAGGACGGCCTCGGACGCCTGGAGCGCGGCGTCCTGGGCTGCCTGCATGCCTGGCGGGAGATTCCCGAGAAGCTGGGCGATTATGTCTCCGCCCTCTCGCCCGAGGCGCAGTGGGCTTTGGGAGCGCATCCGTGGTATGGCGATTTGAACGCGGCCCTGCCCAGTGAATGCGAATCCGGCGGCGTGCGGATCGCCGGCGCGGGCTTGCGAAACGAACTCGCCGGGTTGAACGGCCGCATGTCCGGCATGTGGGCCGAGATCCTGCCCGAGGAAAAATACAACCGCATGGTCAAGGGCACCGACAACAAGGCCGTCGTGCTGCTCGGTCTCACCCTGCGGCTGATCCAACGGCTGTCGGACGCCCATCCCGATCGCGACATTGTGATTTATGTAGACAAACAGGGCGGACGCGATCATTACGCCCGCGACCTGATGCGGGCCTTCGACGGACGCCGACTACGGGTCATCGAGGAAGGCTCGCTGCACAGCGCATATGAGTTGGCAGGCCCACGGGGAACCTGGCGGGTTTCGTTCAGCCAGGGCGGCGAGTCGAAAAGCCTGGTGACGGCGTTGGCCAGCATGATCGCCAAATACACCCGCGAGATGCTCATGGGCTGCTTCAACCGCTGGTGGAACGAGCGGCTGCCGAGCCTGGTGCCTACGGCCGGCTACTACACCGACGGCGTGAGGTTCCTGAAGGATGTATCGCCGCATTTGTCGAAATTTGGTATACGCCGCGAGCAACTTGTACGCGAGCGATAGGAGTGAATGAAGAATGTAGAATGTAGAAAATACATTCGGGGAGCGTCCCGCATTTCTACATTTTACATTCTTAATTCTACATTAGTCATCATGCCCCGCTGGCTCTCCAACTGGCTTGCCCGACACCGCAATCCGACCAGTTTCTGGCTGCACATGGTCGGCATTCCCATGACCATTGCCGCGATTCCGCTGGCCGTGGTTCAACTTCGCGATGATCGCTGGGATCTGTGGTGGCGGCCGGCCGCGCTCTTTGTCGGTGGGTACTTTCTGCAATGGGTGGGCCACCTGATCGAGGGCAACGACATGGGCGAGCTGATCCTGATCAAAAAGCTGCGCGGCAAGCCGTATGTGGCGATCTCGCCGCGCTATGCGCGACCGGGAGATCAATAAGGAGCCGAACTCGAACAATCAGCCGCAGGCGACAGAGAGGCCTGTTGTCAAAGCCATCTTGAGGGCCAAAAAGCTTGTCTACCCGGATCGACTTGCCGAATCATCGACGCGGAGCATTCCGAGTTTCACCAACATCGCGGCGCAGGCGGCGGCGAACCCAATGTAGACTCCAATTAATACCCCCGCGGAAATGTCAAGGAGGGAAATCAGGCCCAGCCCGGCGAAGGCCGTTCCAATCGCATAGCACACCAGTGCTGTTTTCTTCACGGACAATCCGCGATCGCGAAGTTGGTCATAGAGATGGCTTCGATCGCCCACAAAGAGCGGCTTACCGTTCTTCCAGCGGCGGACGATGGCCAGCGTGGTGTCGAGAATGGGAAAGCCGAAAATCATCACGCCGGCCATGACCCAGCGCGGCGAGCTCGCATCGCCGAGCATCGCCAGGAGGACTGCCACGTTGTAACCCAGGAGCAGCGAACCGCTGTCTCCCATGAAGATCGACGCCGGGTTGAAGTTGAAGACCAGAAAACCCATACAAATGGCAAATTGCGCCACGCAAAGAATAAGGAGGCCGGCTGCTGCATTCGGCATGATAAGGCCGCTATTCTGCAGCGCCATCACCAGCAGCAGATAGCCCGCCCCCATGATCGCGCAGACACCGGCGCAGAGTCCATCCAGGCCGTCGATCAGGTTGGTCGCGTTCGTCGTGTATGTAAGCACGACCACCAGAATGATCGCGGTGGCGACGAGTCCCGGCCACAGTTGTGAATAGGATCGAAGCGTCAGCGAATCGGTCGAATTGGCCAGGGCCATGACCATGCCGCGCCCGATGGTCCCAAATGCAAGAACGACAGCGACCAGCGCTTCGAGAAGCAGGCGCGTTCGCGGCCGCAGGTGAATACGGTCGTCCACCAGGCCGGTGATCGCCATCATGACACCCCCAAGCGTCACGATCCACGACACCGCCGCCCCCGTATCCGACTGGTATCCTTGAACAACCTGGACGGCCCCCCACCCACACAGCATGGCGACGCCGCCCATGTACGGAATGGGACGCGCGTGTGGCTTCAGCCCTCCATCGGGCAGGTCATACCAGTGCATGGCCATGGCGGCCCGTCGAACCGCCAGGGTCATCAACAGCGTGACGGAAAAGCCAATGAGCAATGGGAGTCCGATTGCTCCACCGGCCCCGTTCGGAAATGAAAACGCGCTAAGCAAACTGTCACCCTGAGAAGACCCCAACTGGTGGAAGTCTACATCGGCTGATGGGTCGACCGCCAGCGAGCAGTTCAATAGGAGCTGTGAGTATGTCAGCGAGGTGCAGAGTTGGGCTGATCGGCTGGAAGCTTTGCATTATCGGCGGCCGCGGCAGGCTGCGTGGTCGGCGCCGACGTGGCCGGAGATTTGGCGGGGTCGGCAATTTGTTTGGTGACCCCTTCGGGCAGTTCGAAGCGTGACTTCGACATCCAGACATTGTGTTGAATGCTCTTGTACTCGATGATCTGCTTTTGAATGTCCACCTGCTCGCAAACCAGAAAGGGCATCAAGACGTCGTTAACCAGACGGTAATCCGCAAAAAGTCGCTGACGCTTGATCAGGCCGGTCGGCGACATGATCTCACTGACGGTCCCGATGCGCTGGTAATTCTCGGTGTCGATGTACCAGAGCTCGGGCTCGCACTCGGGATCTTTCGGAGTCATTCGCAATTCAAAACAAGGCCGCTTGGTCACGGGCTCGTCTCCCACTGCAAATTGGGTTACCTGACGAATCGCCAGCGTCTCGACTTTTGAAAACAACTCCTGCCAGCGAAGCTCCATGTCGAATGTGGCATCGAGAATCGCGGTGGACCTGGCCTTGCCGACCATTACTTGAGTCTTCTGGTTGTCCGCCATCTCCCATGCGACTTTTCCGACACAGCCGCGCTCGGAGGCCTGACCCGGCACGAATTCCCAGACCTCGCGACGGTTCCCTGGAGACGCTGAATAGGTCGTGATCGGACCCTTGACGTGAAGCAAAGGAATCTCGACCGTTCCGTTCATCACCCTGTTTCTCAGCTTCTTCCACGCCTCGCCCCCGGTCTTCTGGGTCCAGTTTGCGAGGACATCCTCGGCCTTCATCAAGTTCTTTTGCTGCGCGCGAGCGGGCAAAGCAATGAGAAATGATATCGCTGAAACGGCAACGGCAATCCGTCGCGCGACCAATGACAGAGACTGGCTCAATGCTCTCATTTCGCAGATGCTCCGGGCCACGCACCGGGCTCCGATCGGACGGATGAGAAGATCCTATTTAATTTATCATGACCTTGCCGCCGGGAAAAGCCAATTGGCACAAACGCGGCTCCGCGAACTGACCAGAGGGCAGTTCTCGGACCGCGCCGACATGTGTGTGTAATCCCGTTTCGCCGCACAAGTCCTCATTGCAGCGTGCAGCGACAGGCAAACTCGGACGCTCGCCCGCGCGACTGATATCAGCCGCGATATTTCGCATTCCGGGGCAAACGTGCCCCCGCGTATCAACCGAAATGGAACGTATGTTTGAGCGGAGGCGGCAACATCCGCGCGCGAACCTTTTCTGCCGGGAAAACCGGCGGAGCAGCAAATTCGCGCGTGCATCGCGCCATGGGAGCGCATGAGTAACAAGCTCAAAGAACTGCTGGCCGCAATTCCCTCGCGCGACGAGTCGCTTTGTCGCGCGCTGGCGGACATTGAGCAAAAGCTCAATGCGTGGGCGGCGGCCCTGGATG
>CAYXEY010000360.1:0-407 GCA_964464105.1 uncultured Planctomycetaceae bacterium | reverse complement strand
CACCATGCGATGCCTCCCGCAAGCGCCCCTTCAATCGAGAGCCACGATGTGGCCAAGTCGGCCTCCACGATCACTCCCAATCCGCCGGTGGAAGAGCCCGCCACGCAACCGGTCGCCGAAGTCAAGCCTGCGACAATACCCAAACCAAATAAGCCCGCCCCGTCAGACCTGCACGACGGGGTTGTGGAGCCCAATACCGAACCTGAATACGAATTGTCCGACGGCGAACCAGGTGAGACGCCGGTCGCCAGGCCGTCGAATCCGGACGACGATGAGAGCGTACTGGTAGGACTCAGTCCCGAGAGCGCCAAGGCGATCAAGGTCCAATGGCGACTGCTGGAAGGAACGAAATCGCTTCGGCAGCTGGTGGAGGAGCACAAGGCTCGCCTTGTCCGCGGCGACGGCAA
>CAYXEY010000359.1:0-5839 GCA_964464105.1 uncultured Planctomycetaceae bacterium | reverse complement strand
ACCATGAGCGTGTGGCCGTAATCCTCCACTTGTCGATATTCAACGGAAAGGCCGGCGGCTGAGGCGGCGCTGGCGCCGCGCTTCAGATCGCGCGGGTCGCCGATGGGGTCGAGTTCTCCGCCGAAGATCAAAGCGGGCGTGGACTTCGTCGCGCCATTGAAGTCGCCGCCTGCAATGCAGCAGACCGCGGCAGCCAGCCCCATACGCTCGCGGGCGATACGCGATGCAGCGCCCCCACCCAGCGAATGTCCCACCACGTAGACGCGAGATCGATCGATGGCGTAGTCGCGACCGACCACGTCCGCCAGTTCATTTGCCAAGGCGGGATTGAGCAGGAACGGATAGGTGAGCGGCGATGCGACAATGAACCCGTTCTTTTCAGCGAGCGACTTGATCAAGCCGCGACCGTAGGCGTCCATGAACATGTTCTCGTCGCCGCCGGCGCCGTGAAGGGCAATCATCAGCGGCCGTGGTTCATCACCTGCGGCCATCGCCGGCGCGAAAACGCGACAAGGCACTTGTCCACCGCCAAGTTTCAGCGACCGCCAGTGATCGCCGGTCAGCCGGCGATAGGGATTTCGCCCCGCCTCCAAGGCTGCCAGTTCATTCTGCAACTGCTTCGACAAGGCGGGCAGATCTGTCAGCCATTCGGCCAGCGCGTCTTCCGAGGGTCGGTCGCTCAGTAGCCCGTTTCGGCCGCGGGCATTCACGACGGCATCGGCCAGCTCTCCGCTCGCGGAGACGGCTTTCTCCAGTTTTTCAAGACGCGCGTCATTTTCTCGGCGATTCGCGTCGAGCGACCGGGCCGCAGCCAGCCATCGGCCGGTCACCACTCCGGTGCCACCGCGCGGCGCGATCTCCATGTAATACAGCCCCGCCGGAATCTCTGAAGCATCCAAGCTGATTGATTGATCGACGCGCGTAGTGGGTCCCGCCTCGACTGAGAATCCTCGTTCGAATACGACCGCGCCTGCCGATGAACGCAGGCGAAGCACAAACGGAAGCGTCGCCTTTGATGCCGCCAACTCGAACATGTGCGTGATTCGCGCCACCGGCTTCGCACTTGAACCGATGACCCAGACAGGCGGATCGATGCGTACTTTGAGCGACCCGGCGATGAGATCGGCTGGCTGCGATTGCGGTTCGATGAGCCGCCGGCGCAGATCATTCAACTGTCGAATGACTTCGCCGAAGCTGCCTGAGAAAAATGCGAGCGTGGCGCGATCGAAGTCGCGATTGACCGCCTCCGCCCCGCCTGGCGTGATCGGATGATTGGCGAGCGTTGTTTCGAATTCGATCAACGCCAGGGCCAGATCGCTCCGCGTGACCGGCACGGGCGGTTGGCCGATACAGCCGGTGACGCCGAGTGCGCAGATCAAGACATTCGCCGCCGTGAACATTGCCGTCGTGCCGCCCGAAAGCCTCATCAATTCATCCCCCTTATTGCCAAGTCATACAGTCCATCATGATATGGGAATGTGAGACGAATTGAATCACGTTGAGCAAGTATGACTCGCGGAATACCCGTTTCCGCTACGATAATCGCTTCACCGGGCCGTTATCTGCGGGGTGGCAGGACGGGTCCGGCAAGAACGACGATGGCCTGCGAGGCCTGCTGAAGGAGACGGAAGATGAGCAAGCGATGTGTCCGAACCTGGGCGTGGCTGTCAATTGGTTGTTGTGCGGGGTTGTTCAGCGTGACCAATGAACTGAAAGCGGCCATCTCGCCGGGCGACATGAATTGCGATGGCGTGGTCAATGGCTCGGACATTCCGCTGTTCGTTAACTGCCTTCTGACCGGCAACTGCGGCACTGGACTGGTCGATTGCGACGGCAACACCGCCAACGGCTGCGAGACCAACACTCAGACGAACGTCAATCACTGCGGCGCCTGCAACAATGTCTGCAACCTCGCCAATGCGACGGCTGCCTGCGTCAACGGCGTTTGCGTCATCGGATCGTGCAACGTCGGTTTCGCCGATTGCAATTCCATTGTGGCCGACGGCTGCGAAGTGAACATGGCTGGCAATCCGTCGCATTGCGGCGGATGCAACATCCCCTGTCCACCTCGAGCGAACGCCACGGTCACCTGCGTCAACGGCGTCTGCGGGTACATCTGCAGCCCCGGATTTTTCGATTGCAATGGCAACCCGAGCGACGGCTGCGAGGTCAACGTCCTCACGGACAATAACAACTGCGGCGGCTGCAATCTCCCCTGCTTCCGCCCCAACGCCCAGACCGCCTGCGTGAACGGCGTCTGCCAGATCGTTGCCTGCAATCCGGGCTGGGGGAATTGCGACGGCAACCCGATCAACGGCTGCGAAACCAATCTGACCAACAGCGTAATCAACTGCAACGCCTGCGGGTTGGTCTGCCCAAACCGCCCGAATTCGACGCCCACCTGCAACGCGGGAGTCTGCGGCATCAATTGCAATCCGAACTTCCGTAATTGCGATGGCAACAACGTCAACGGCTGCGAGATCAACATCCTGACCGATTCCAACAATTGCGGAAATTGCGGCGTGGTCTGTCCGACCGGTCAGACCTGCGTGAACGGCGTCTGTCAATAAACAGAAACTGTAGGGTGGGTCAGCCGCATCGACTCACCATTTGTAGATTTCAAGGAGTGATTCATGTCCGTTGAAGGCATTCGTCCGCTGGTCGAGAAACTGGGCAGCATCAAGACCGGCTTCTACAACAAGGATTTCCTGCGCACGTGGGATTGCACCACTGATGAACTGCATGCCGTGCTGACCGCCGCGGGCATTCTCGAACGGATGCACAAGGCGAATGTCTCGACGCGTGCGTTCGAAAGCGGCCTGGGCGTGTCCATCTTCCGCGACAACAGCACACGGACGCGATTCTCCTTCAACAGCGCCGCCAACCTGCTGGGCCTCGGACTGGCCGACCTCGACGAAGGCAAGAGCCAGATCGCCCATGGCGAGACCGTCCGCGAGACGGCCAACATGATCAGCTTCTGCGCTGAGGCCATCGGCATCCGGGATGACATCTTTCTCGGCGAGGGCCACAAGTACATGAAGGAGGTCGCCGCCGCCGTAAACGAGGGCCACCGCGAAGGCGTCCTGCCGCAGCGGCCCTCGGTCATCAACCTGCAATGCGACGAGGACCACCCCACGCAGTCGATGGCCGACCTGATGCACCTCATTCAGACATTCGGCTCGATCGAAAACCTCAAGGGCAAGAAGATCGCCATGACCTGGGCCTACAGCCCCTCCTACGGCAAGCCGCTCTCGGTGCCGCAGGCGGTCATCACGCTCATGAGCCGCTTCGGCATGCACGTCACCCTGGCCCATCCCGAGGGTTACGACCTCATCCCCGACACGCTGAAGACTTCGGAGAAGCACGCGGCGGCCTCGGGCGGCTCGTTCAAGCGGGTCTTCAACATGGAGGAGGCCTTCAAAGACGCCGACATCGTCTATCCCAAGAGCTGGGCCCCCTTCCGGGTCATGGAAGAACGGACGCGCATCCTCCGAGCCGGGCAAAACGACAAATTGAAGGCCCTGGAGCAGGACGCCCTGGCGAACAACGCCAAGTTCAAGAACTGGGAGACCACCGAAAAGATGATGTCGGTCACGAAGGCCGGCAAGGCCCTGTACATGCACTGCCTCCCGGCGGACATCACCGGCGTCTCGTGCAAGGAAGGCGAAGTCGCAGCCAGCGTCTTCGAACGCTATCGCCTCGCCACCTACCGCGAGGCCGGGCACAAGCCATTCGTCATCGCAGCGATGATGCTGCTGTGCAGATTCGAGAAACCGGCGGCGGTGCTGGGCAAGTTGCTGGATGCGAACAAGCCGCGACGAATCCCCTAACCGGCCGGGAATCGAGAGCGATGATCAACAACCCAACGAACGGCTTGCGAGTGGTTCATGCATTCTTGACCCGTGCACGAACTCAAGCCTACGAATCCGGCGCGAGGGAATTGGCAACCTTACTTGATGATCTTGAATATCTACCTTCCCTCATGCTTGCCGCTGAAGACGAAACTCAGGTGTTTCGTGATTACGTCGCGGAGATGGCACAGCAGCACAAATGTGCTCGTGCCATCGAGATACTCGATTCAGGCCAGTGAACTGCGCCGATTCGCCTCTCGCCCGAAGGGCGCACGTTGGTAGCCGGTGGTTTCAACCACCGGTCCCGATCGCCCTCCCAATTCTTCCCGCCCGGAGGGCGGACGAGGGCTGTGACATGCCAACATTCGCAACCGCTGTCGTGACGTGCGCCGTGCGGTGTCGTTTAGACTGAATGAATGACGGCCATATCAACCACGAATCCTGACGGTCTGCCACTGAATCGCTCAGCCGAGCGCCGCTGGTGGTTTTGGATTTGCCTCTGGGCCGCCTACGTCCTGCTTCGAATACAACTGGATTTCAACGCGGGCGCATTTTTGTTTTGCACCTTCGACTTGTTCGCATTTTTCATGGGCATTGTGTGCATTTCCGGTCCTCATCGCCGTCGTCTAGGAGCGTTCCTGCTTGCGTGCGTGCTGATCGGAATGCCGCTATCCATCGTTGTCGTCAGGATACAAATGCACTTCTCCATCCAGCGCGGCGAAGCAGTCATTGCGATGATCGAAAAATACCAACTCGAAACCGGTCGGTATCCGGAGAAGCTCGATGATCTCATTCCGAGTTACCTTCCAAGTATCCCGCGCCACTGCAATGGATGGTTTGGAGGCAGATTCGGGTACTTCCGATACATTTCCAACATAAATCGGCAGGAAACCTACAACCTGAATATCGTGGCTCCTTACGGTGTCAGTGCGAGTGGCCGTTACTACCTGCCCGAACTTCGCCGATGGATGACGATTGGGGCGTGACCGACATTGATGTTCAATTGGCGAAAGATAAAAGCGCGAGAGATGCATACGACATCCGCGATTCGATTTTTGCAGTCGAATCCTGCCGCGAGACGAGTCGTTTGCCTCATGTGGGTTTGCATGCCCATGGGACGGAGAACTGAACTTTGGCTTGTTCAATTCGTCGACAGTACGGGCCTCGTCTGGCGAAAGAACCGGGGACGGCGAAACTGGAATATCCAATTGCAAATCGGCGCCGCGGATCAACCGCCGGAATCGGCTGTCCGAATCGAATGCGACAAGCGGGCCGACGAAATGGCGGGCGAACTCTTGAAATTCGTAACTTCGGGCAATCCACTGGCGCAGGTCAATCGAGACATCAAAGACGGCATTCGCTATACGTTGATGTACTGTGACAAAGGCACGCAAACGGTAATGACTGCTGCGAATCCAAATCAGGGAACTCCGATCATGAATCTAATCGATCGACTCGAGGCGTTTTTCGGTCACTGCGGACTCGATGTTTCATGACCAACATTATCCACCTCATCTCCGGATCCGACTGGGCCGCGGCGCAGCAGGCGGGCGAATGGCGGCCGCCGAGTCTGGCTGCCGAAGGGTTCATCCACTGCTCCCGCCCCGAACAGGTCGCCGCGACGATGCGTCGGCACTTTCCCGGCCGGTCGGACATGCTCATGCTCGTGCTCGATCCGGCCCGCGTCACCGCCGAGATTCGCGATGAGGACCTCTACGGACGTGGCGAGACCTTTCCGCACATCTACGGGCCGCTCAATCTCGATGCGGTAATCGAAGTGAAGCCCGCTCCGGTCGAATCGGTGTAGGGTGGGTCGGTCTCTTGACCCACCGTTCTCTTGCATCAACTCCGATCCAAGAAAGGTGGGTCGATACGACTGACCCACCCTACCGTTTTCACTTCGTGCCTGCGTGCCTCCGTGCCTTCGTGCCTTTCCGTATAATGCCGCCATGGTCGAACTCGTCACCGTCATCGGCACCGGGCAGATG
>CAYXEY010000358.1:0-5870 GCA_964464105.1 uncultured Planctomycetaceae bacterium | reverse complement strand
GTAAGTGCGCCTGGTAAAAGCACTTATAGACGCTTGGCTTAACTTAATGCCATTCTAGAATGTCCCCTTTAACTTCTGGACAAATCATCCTGACACCTTTATTCCGTTGACACCTTTATTCCCTCGTCGGTGTACCGACGGCGGTCGTGGGGAGTTTCTCACCGCATTCAGAACAGACGCCGCTGGTGTTGCCGGTCAGGTCGTAACCACATCGTAGGCAATGTCCGGCCGGAATCCGCCGCCGGTCGCGATGCCACAACCACGCCGTCGGGGTGGCGACGATGCAAAGAAGAAGCCAAAAAGGAATCTCAGCAATGTATCCAGCTTCCCCATGATTATTGGAATAGTACTCGTAGTGCAGCCAAACGAGTCCGAAGCCTGCGAATTGTGGGCCTAGAAAATGATTCTCCAAAGATGTATCCGGTCTAGAATCGTCGTCCTCGCGAATCGCAATAATCATGGCATTGTGGGTTCCAATGTAAGTTCTGCCGGGAAGAATCACGCCGCTGGCGTACCAGAGACTGATGAGCCAATTTACTAATATCAAAGCAGCAAGCCCGGCGCCGGACCATTTAATGCCCCGCTCAAAGCGCGATGGTGGACCGCAGATGAAACGTCGCCGCCGATCCCAGTAGAACAGCAACGAAGTGGGCAACAAGACGATCGAGAATGCTAGCGATCCGGGTATGGCCACACCGCCGCCATCTAGAAAGACGATCATCGAACGGCTCGCGAGGTCGCCCAGCACCGCACTTGCTTGCCACCCGTCCTCCGGATCGAAAGGCCACAACTCCCAGACGATGATTCCCTCCTCCGACGCGGGCTCGATGGTCCACGGATTTTCGTAAGTTCGATTCCAGAGTTGTTGCGTGTTAGTGCCGAACACGCCGAAGTATCCTTCGCCGACAAAGAGGAGTCCTATGCCCGGAACGCGGAAATAGATGTCATGGGAAATTGTTGCGCACAACGTCGCTAAGATCGCCGCGCAGAAGGCAGCCCCGGTCCACTTAAGGATACGGCGGGCACGGGAGGGCTGGTGCATTGTCTTATTGTATCGCGTGGATGATGAACACCGATTGGTGTTCCGCGTTCCGACTTCCGACTTTCGCGTTCCGCCATGCCACATCCCCCATCCGCCATTAGAATGCCCTTCGCAGGTCAACCGATGGATGGCAATCGGAAGGAGCGGGATCATGCGCGTGAACTATGCGATCATCTTCGTCAGCGACATGAAGCAGGCCGTCGCGTTTTATCGTGATGTGATGGGGCTGCCGCTTGGCGGAGCAGGTGAGCAGGGGATCAGGTGAGCAGGAGGGGGGCGTAGTAGCAGGTGATCAGTGGAGCAGTTGAGCAGCAGAGGGGGACGGCAGAACAGGGGAGCAGGAGAAATTAAGGCCTCCATCGCGGGTCGTAGCGTCGCCTGGGTGACAATCAGTTGCCGTGTATTGGATTCCTTCGCGGCATGAAAGACGTGGGAACGGATTCCCACGGCAGGGGGTGCGAGATGGGAATCTCGCACCAGCGAGCCGTTTTCGCCGCATTGCTGACATGGCCTGTGCTCCAGATCAGTTGCACAGGTGAGTGACCTAAACAGCCATCAGGCGGAAAAACGACGAACACCCATCACGGCGCGACGAGATCGCGGCCACAAACTGACAACTGTTGACTGACAACTGACAACTGGATACAGGCAACTGTCTACTGCTCACCTGCCTCGCGTTTCTCCCGCAGGCGCTCAAGGTACTGCTCCGCTTTTTTCGTCTTGTCATGATCCTCGCCGAGCGCTTCGCGGAGCTTGGCCAGCGCCGGGGTCAATTCCTTCTCCGCCTCATCCAGCCGATGGGTCTCCGTCAGCACGCGGCCCAATCCGGCGCGCATGAAGGCCGTGCGCCAATGGTCCGCTTCGCCATTGGCGATCTGTTGCGCGATGGCCTCGCGGAACGCGGCTTCAGCCTCGGCCCAGCGGGATTGATCGGCGTAGAGCGCGCCCAGGTTGGCGCTGGCTGCGATCCGTGGCTCGGCCGAGGTGCCCGCGTGCTTGTCCGCCAGTTCAAGATTGCTCTTCCACAGGGTTTCAGCCTCGGCCTTTTCGCCGGCCTGGTTCAGCGCGAAGGCGAGATTGCCGGTGATGGTGAGCGTCCGCCATTCGGATGCGCCAAACATGCGGGTGTATTGCTCGCGCAGCTCGCGGGCCAGCGGAATGGCCTCGTCCCAGCGGCCCATCTGGATCATCGTGGTGATGAACTCGTTTTTCTTCATCAGCGTCGAGGGATGGTCCGGCCCGGCGAAGGCGACCTGGGCGTCGTAGGCCTTGCGATTGAGGGCCACGGCCTCGTCGAGTCGGCCCAGGTCGGCGACAACTGCCGCGAGATTGGTGATGGTCGTGATGGTGAGCGGGTGTTTGGCGGTGATGGAAGACTCCATGGCCGCGACGACTTCGCGGAGGCGCTTTTCGCCCTCGGCGGATTTGCCGCTCTTGGTGAACGATTGAGCATAGTTCATCTGGGCGCGAAGCGTCTCGGGATCATTCGGTCCGCCCAGCGCGGTGCGAATGTCGATCAGTTCGCGAAAAAGCGGATCGGCCTCGTCGTACTTGCCCATGGTTTGCAGACAGATGGCGAGATTGTTGAGGGCGTTGAGCCGTTCGGCATCGCGCGGACCGGCGACGCGTGTCAAACCCTCATAGGCGGTGCGATAGAGCTTCTCGGCCTCCTCGGTTTGACCCTGCCAGTCGAGGCTGTAGCCGAGGTTGTTGATCGAGCGGAGCGTGGTCCAGTGCTCGGGGCCCAAGGTTCTCTTTTGCACTTCGACTAATTTCTCAAAGAGCGCCGCCGATTCGGCATATTCACCCTTCTCGGTGAGAAAGCTGCCGAGGTTGTTCAGGGCGTCGAGCGTCTCAGGGTTTTCCTCACCCTGCGTCGCGCGCCGCAATTCGACCGCGCGGCGGAAGTGTCGCTCGGCGGGTTCGAACAGGCCGAGCGTCATGTAATCCCAGCCGAGTGTGTCGGACAGGGCGGCTTCGACCTCCGGCTGATCTTTGAATTCGGCGGTGAGACGCGTTGCTGCGGCGTCGAGCATCTCGCGCATCGGCCCGATGTCGCGGCCGGGGTGCTTCCACGGGTCGATGGCCCGCAGGGTCTTGTCGAGAAAGGCGGCCATGCGGCCCTTCTTCTCGATTTGCTCCTCCGTCTTTTTCAGACGATCAGCGGCGAGCTGCTCGGCGCTGACCGCGCGTTTCCACAGCAGGCCCATCGATATCGCGAAGATGATCGACGCGACCAGCAGCCCGCCGGTCACCCAGACGGCGGTGCGATAGCGATTGAGGGTGCGGCGCACAGAATACCAGGCGCTGTCCCGCCGGGCCTCGATCGGCTCGCCGGCCAGCACGTGCCGCAGGTCGCGGGCGATGTCGCCGGCGCTCTGATACCGTCGCTCCGGCTCCTTGGAGAGGCACTTGATCGCAATGGTGGCGAGGTCTTCGTCGATTGCCGCACTGATCTCACGTGGCGGGCGGGGCAGGCGCGTGCGAATGTTCTCCAGCACGTCGCGCGTCGATCCGGTGACCGGATAGGGGAATGTCTGTGTCAGCATCTGATACAGCATCACGCCAAGGGAATAGACATCGGTTCGTATGTCGATGCGGCTGGCTTCGCCATCGGCCTGTTCGGGGCTGGCCCAGGGTAGCGAGCCCATGAACGTGCCTGCGGCGCTCACCATGGTTTCGTCGCCGGCATCGGCCGCCTTGGCGAGACCGAAGTCGAGCACGTGGGGCTCGCCTTCGGAATCGATGCGGATGTTGCTGGGCTTGAGATCGCGGTGGATGACGCCGCGCTGGTGGGCGTGCTGCACGGCGTCACAGATCTTAGCGAACATGTCAATGAGCGGCTTAAGCGCGGTCCTACCGTTGCTTAAAGCCGATCGGGTTGGGGACAGCCCGTCTTTGGCCTGATTGCGTTCCAGCCATTCATCCAGCCCGCAGCCCTCGATGTACTCCATGATGTAGTACATGCGTCCGTCACCGGTCACGCCGCTGTCGAAGACGCGGACAATGTGGGCATGGCGCAGCGTGGCGATGAGATCGATCTCGCGCTCGAAGCGGCGGCGCTTCTCGTGGGACGCGATGACGCCGTCGAGCAGAATCTTGACGGCGACTTTGCGCTTGGTGGAGGACTGCGTGGCGGTGTAGACGATGCCCTGTCCGCCGCGGCGGAGTTCCTTGAGGTTGTCGTAGCCAATGATCTTGGGGATGGCGTTGAGGGGCGCGTGAAAGCGGCGCAGCTCCTTGGTGAGCAGGTCGTCGCTTTCAAACCAGGTGGAGGATGTGTTCATGGGAAATGAAAAGGAAACAGGGTGGCATGGCCGCGGCCTCTGGCGGCCATGTTCGTGCGGGGTGCGTAGAATTCGGCATCTGGCGGAAGCATGCCGACGCAATGGCCGTCGGCATGGCACCCACGCGAGTTATCCTTCGTCGTCAACCTGCGCGGCGATCACTTCGCGAAGGCGCGTCATGAAACGATACTTGCATTGATAGACCTGCGCCGTCGAGTATCCCAATCGCGTGGCCACCTCGGCGGCGTCCTCGCCGTTGACCACATACGCCGTGAAGCACGCCTGATCACTGGCGTTGAACTCACTCTCCACGGTCTTCATGGCCCGGCGGAGGTGCTGCTGCCGCCACTCCTGTTCCCAGAGTTCATCCAGTTCGGCATCGTCGGACGCGGCGCGGGTGGCCTCCTCAAGATTCTCTAGGCCCACTTCGCCGAACTTCTCATGCGATTTCTTCAGAATTGTGCGAATGACGACGGTTTTGAGATACGACCGAAACTTACCCTTGGCTGGGTCATACTCAAAGCCAGGCATGGCCTTGGTCAGGGCCAGCAGGACGTCCTGTACGATGTCATCGCCATCGGCCCCCATGACGCCGCGCCGAAAGGCAAAGCGGCGGATCAACTCCTCGTAACGGGCGCAGAACTCCGGCCAGGCGCCGGGGTCACTGCCGGCGGCGACGCGATCGAGCAGGGTCTTGTGCGTGGTGCTCTGTGCGTACACAACCCTATTCTACCCATTTTCTACTACAATCAGGCTTCAACGGAGCTGCCATGGTCGCCCAATCATCAATTCTGATCTTTGTGGGGGACGATTACGAGGACCTGGAGCTTTGGTATCCCAAGCTCCGGTTAGAGGCTGCTGGATACGACGTCGTCCTGGCCGGGAGTGAGGCCAACCATACTTATCACGGTAAGAATGGGTATCCGTGCCAGAGCGAAGTCGCGATCGACCATGTTCGCAGCGGCGACTTCGCGGGCGTGGTGATCGTCGGCGGCTGGATGCCAGACAAGTTGCGACGTGATCCGATGGTGCTGGCAATTGTGCGGGAAATGGACGCGGCGAAGAAACTTATCGCGTCGATTTGCCACGGGCCCTGGATCAATATCTCGGCGGGCATCGTGCGCGGCGTACGCATGACCAGCACGCCGGGGATCAAAGATGATCTGACCAATGCGGGGGCGATCTGGGAAGATGCACCGACGGTTGTGGATAGGCATCACATTTCGGCGCGGCGTCCACCGGATCTGCCGGAGTTTGGTGAACGTATAATTGAGTTCCTGGCGAGTCGATAGCCGATTCGAACCATACGGGTGCGGAATATGAGCATGGACATTGTCCGACGAAGTGCCTGGTCGCGATGGTATCTGCGCATGCCGCTGAAGTGGAGCGCCTTCGCAGCGGTTACGGCCTTGGTTTTATTTCCCGATCCGCGTGTGCTGGTCCGCCAGCAGTCGCGGATGCGCGACATGAACAAGATGATCACGCCCGATGCACCCGAGCTGGCCGCCACCGGCACCATCGCCGGCCCGGTTAGCCCCGTG
>CAYXEY010000357.1:0-5896 GCA_964464105.1 uncultured Planctomycetaceae bacterium | reverse complement strand
TTCATGGGTGTCGGCAGTGAACTGACAACTGATCAATGACGACAGGCAACCGTCCTTACGCCGCGCTTTTCATCTTGTCGCGTGTCGCGCTGGGGAAGAACGCCATCATCTTCTCCAGCGTGACGCGCGGATTGTCGCCCGCCTGAATCGATAGCAATCCCTGGACGATCATCTCCCGGTTCACGATTTCCTCGGCAGAGCGCATGCCCAGTTTGTCACCGATCGGACCGGCGATGGCATTCGCCACAATCGTGCCATACATCGTGGCGCACACCGCGACCGCGAGCATCTTTCCCATGGTGCCGATGTTGCCGCCCTCGAGATTTCCGAACATGCCGATCTGACCGACCAGCGTGCCGACCAGTCCGTAACCCGGGCCGTAGAGCTTAACAAGGTCGAAGAACTTCTTTCCGGCCTTGTGCCGCTCCTGCATGGCCAGAATTTCCATGCGAAGGGTGGTTTCGACAGATGTCGAGTCGAGTCCGTCGATGGTCATGCGGATGCCGGTCGCGAGGAACGGATCGGCGATCTTGACTTTCTCATAATCCGCTTCGAGGGCCAGGACGCCTTCGCGCCGGGCTTTGTCTGCAAGCGAGGCGACGAGCCTTGCGGTCTCGACGGGACTTTGTCCCTTGTGAAACATGAAACGCTTAAGCCAGCCGCCCAGACACTTGATTTTGCTCAGCGGCATGGACATGAAGACGACGCTGATGCTGCCGCCGCCGACCATCAACACCCCTTCGAGCGAATAGAACATCGCCCAGTGGCCGTGCGAGGCCTCGAAGCCGACGATGCCGAGGCACACGAAGCCAACGCCTATTCCAATCAGACTGGCAATATCCACGGCTGATTCTTCCCCCCAGAAGAATGGCGCCTCGCCGGCAACGGTTTGCACCCCGGGAATCATCGGTTTGGGGCAATTCGTGCATCACATAACGATTCCTTTGCCAGTGCTGATAGGTGGTACGCACGCCTGATAACGAAAAACACCGTGCGACCACGCCGCATTCGGTTGCGGGGGTCTGCGAACTGGCCTTATGCTTACAGGTCGTTGCACAAGGCCCGAAGCAGTCATGCTGAAGGGTCTTGGGGGCGACGCCCGGAAATGGAGACCTTCGCGCATGAAGCTCGCGTTTAACAGCATCGCCAACGTCGGCTGGGATCTGGCCACCGTGGTGATGAAGGCCAAGGAGTACGGCTATCAAGGCATCGAGCTGCGCGGGGTGTCCGGGCAGATGAACCTGCCGCTGGCATCCGAACTGTCGGCCAGTCCAGCCAAGATCGCAGGCCTGATTCGCGATACCGGCGTGGAGCTGATCTGCCTGAGCAGTGGGGCGTCATTCCACATGGCCGGTTCGGGCGAGGTCGCAGAAAACCTCGCGACCGCCCGCGAGTACATCGAGCTGGCCGGACGGCTGCGGTGTCCCATGGTGCGGGTCTTCGCCGGTGAAATTCCCAAGGGCAAGTTTTTTTACGAGCGTCGTGAAACCGTTCTGGGGCGAATCGTCGATGCGCTGCGCACGCTGGTGCCGATCGCGGCCGAACACGGCGTGACCGTGGTCGTTGAAAACGGCGGCGACTTCACTGACAGTGCGTCCTTGTGGTACATCATCGATGCGGTCGATTCGCCGCTGGTTCAGTGCTGTTGGAGTCCGTTCGCGGCGCGCACGCGGCTTGAGCGACCGACGACGTCGATTCCGCGACTCGGTTCGAAAATCGCCATGGTGCACGTCTGCGACGGCAAGTTCGCGGCCAACGGCGGACTTGATTCCTATGCTGTTCCGGGTCAGGGGGACATGGAGCTCCAGCGGCTGGTTCAGTTGCTCAAGGGCATCGCATACCAAGGTTATCTCGTGGTCGATTGGCCGAAGCTGTGGGTGCCGAGCCTGGCCGATGCTGACAAAGTGCTCCCAGCCGCCGCGAAGTTCCTGCAGCCGTTGATCAATGAGAAGCCGATCGTCATGACCGCCTACAAAGGCGACAAGAACGCGCCGCGGCAGGGATTGGCGACCGCGAGCTGATGTGCAGCAGGTTTGGGGTAGGGCGGATGGCCTTTAGATTTCGCCGGTTGTTGCCGCTTGTCTTCATGCTCGTGGTCGTCGTGACCGGCGGCCCCTTGCTGGGCGAGTCCGAGGACACGGCGAGCCGCAAGGATGGAAAATCGGCGCAACCGACGTCGCGTAAATCGACTAAAGTCGATATGACGCCCATCGAGTCCGATGAGGCCGCCGAGCGCGAGGCCCTCGAACAGGTCGGCCCCGGTTTCAAGTTCAAACACACGTCGCATTACGCGGTCATCCACAACACCACCAAAGAAGAAGTGGCCCGCTTTACCACTGCGATCGAGGGCACTTATCGCTCGTGCATGAACTACGTTGAGCGGCTGGGCCTCAAGGCCGAGAAGCCCAAAAAGAAGCTCATCATTTTCTATTTCGATGAGCACAAGGATTACTCCGCTTTCTCGAAGAAGCTCAATCACGGCGAGCGACCCCAATGGCAGCCGGGTGTCTATTTCACCGACCTGAATCGCAGCCTGTTCTACAACTTCCGCAATCAGGACAGCTTCAAGGCGGCAATCCTCGAGGCGGAGAAGAAACTGGAGTCCATCCGCGCCCAGCTTAAGGCGCCCGGCCTGACCGCGGATCGGCGGCGGCAGCTGCAGGCAGAGATGAAGAACGCCCAGGCGCAGATCAACTTCGTCGGCCGCGAAGGCGGCGACCTCAGCGAGGGCACAGTGCAGCACGAGGTGTCACACCAGGTGCTGTGGAACGTGGGTTATCACCACAAGGACCAGTTCTGGGCCAATCCGCGCTGGCTCGCCGAAGGCACGGCGCAGATGTTCGAGACTCTGGCCGACGGCGGCGGGGCCAATTTCGGGGCGGTGAACTCGGAGCGGTTGCGGCAATACCGGGAATACGAAAAGAATGGCGAGCTGTTTCCGCTGCGCAGTTTCATTTCGACCCACGCCCATTTCAATGAGAAGACGATGGGCGTCTCCTACGCGCAGTCCTGGGCCCTGGCCCATTACATGAATCGCACCAAACGCAAGCAATTGAAGACTTACGTCGAGATCATCCTGAAGCGGCCAAAGGATTACAAGACCACCGAGGCCGTCGAACTGGCCGATTTCGAGAAGGCCTTCGGCAAGGCCGATGAGCGCTGGGAACGGACCTGGAAGGAATGGATGAAGAAGGTGCGATGACCGTGCGCCTCGACTCGGTTATGTTGCACTCGCCCGCGTGGCCGTCACTTCACCGCGAGAATCGTGAAATGCCTAATCTGATCGATGGCAAGACGCTCGCGGCGAAATTGCGTGATGAGCTTGGGGCGAGGGTGCGAGATCTCACTTCGCGCGGACGGCGACCCTGCCTGGCTGCCGTCCGGATTGGCAGCGATCCCGGGGCGGTCAGCTATTCCAAGAGTCAAAGCACGTCGGCAGCGGCGCTGGGCATCGAATATCGCCTGGTCGAGTTGGCCGGTGATCGCAGCCATTCGGGGGTCGAGGCGGAGATTCTCAAGCTGAATGCAGATGCCGGCGTCCATGGGATCATGATCCATATGCCGGTGCCGGCCGGGCTGGATGGATTTCATCTGCAACAGTTAATCGCACCGGGAAAAGACGTTGAAGGCGTGGGGGCGGGCAATTTCGGATTGCTGGCCATGGGAAGACCGGCGCTGGTTCCGTGTACGGCGGCAGCGGCCTTCGCGTGTCTAACCTCGGTGGCGCCGAAACTGGATGGATGCCGGGCCGTGGTCGTGGGGCGCAGTGCCATCGTCGGAAAGCCGCTGGCCATGCTGCTGATGGCGGCGAATGCGACCGTGACGCAGTGTCATTCGCGCACTCGCGATCTCGCCATGCACACCCGCGCGGCCGAAGTGCTGCTAGTGGCCGCAGGCAACCCCGGCTTGATCGGTGCGGAACATGTTTCGCCGGGCACCATCGTAATCGACGTGGGCACGAATCGCGTGAACATTGCGGGCCCCGACGGAAAGCCGGTCAGCCGATTGGTGGGGGACGTGCGCTTTGACGAAGTCGCCGAGATCGCCGGCGCGATCACGCCGGTCCCCGGCGGAGTCGGGCCGGTGACGGCGATGATGCTGATGACCAACACAGTTCAGGCGGCTGCCAATTTCTTTCAAAAATAAAATATCAAACGAGCTTAATAGTAAAATTGAGAATATTCTTTATAACCATTTTGTAATAGCGGCAGAGGATCGACGATATGAGATCTCAAATCTGAAATCACAGATCCAAGCACCTCAAGGACACTCAACGGCATCGCCGACGTCTTTGATAAATTATATGAATAGCGAAATCACGGCGGGGCGGCGAAGAAGCCGGCTTGCTGTGTGACCGCATCGATGCGCTGCGTCTGTTCGGCGGTCGGACCTTCCTCGCGGGCGGCTCGAAGCTGCGACAGGGCCTCGGCCGGATCGCGGGCCTGCATCAGTGCCTCGGCCAGGGCGATTCGCCGGGTCGGAGTGGACTGCAGTTCAACCGCCAGCTTGAGGTAGCGAATCTGGCGCGAAAGCTCGCCACGCAACGCCACTTCGCCGGCCACCGTATCGAAGGCCGCGGCCAGCCGGGCCGAATCCATCTTCTTGTCAGACAGAATCAATCCGTCCCGCATGCGCGAGAGATAGTGATCCAACTGTCCCAAGGAAAGGGCGCATTCAGCCCAGCTCAGCAGGCAAACGCCCTTGGCCTTGCCTTTGAGCAGCTCGGCCGCTTCGGCGTACATGTTGGATGCCGTTGCAGGCTCCTTGGCCGCCAGCCAGATATCACCGGCCAGCTTCCAGCAGTCGCCACAGGTCGGATCGAGTTGAACGCAGCGCAAGGCATGACCCAGGGCGGAGTTTTGCTCGCAAAGAGTGATTTCGATGGGGCGTTCAGTGGTCACCGCCACGATGATCCCGCCAAGCGTAAAGTCGCCCGGCTTTGGCTGGGCGCCTGCGGGACAAAGCCTGCGTTCGACGCGTCCCAGCGGGCTGCCGACCGCCTGCAGGGCCAGGGCCCAGTAATAGTGCAGCTCAGCGGTCTCCATGCCGCACCATTCGGCCTGCTCGTATCGACTCGCGGCCAGGGCCGGCGAGCCGGACGCCGCATAGGTTCGAGCCAGCCAGTAATGATCGATGGCGGACGAGGGCCGCAGGCGTACGGCATTGATTAATTCTCGCCGGGCCTCGGCAAATCGGTTCAACATGAAATAGGCCTGCCCGGCGACGGAGCTTCGATCGCCCGGCGTCAGCCGCACGGTGCGGTCATCGAGCAGGCGCAGCGCCCCCCGTGGGTTGTTATCCGCTAGGGCGGCATGGGCAGGTGATTTGGCGCGAACTGTTTGCTTCGTTTGGGATGTGGTGCGGGTCTTGGCCGCAACTGATGGCTTCGAGGTGCGACTCGAGGCGGCGGGCTGCTCCGCGCCGTCGTCGGCGCGAACCGTGGCCGCGGCCCAAAGGCCGAGGCAGGCTGCGAGTGCAGTCGCGAGGCGTGGCATGTTCGTGCTGCCTCCAACAAGGCGTTCGCCGAGTTTCCTCCTGCAGGAAACCGCGATGCGAGCGCCCTGGTTCGAGCCTCCGGCTTCACAGGCGTGAGCGGCAATTTCCGCCGACCGCGGGGACTGGCGAAATCGCCCGCGCGAAGCCGAAACCCTGATGCTTGCTTACCACCCGTGCAGGCGCTGGGAGCGATCCCGTGCGTGTTCCTGCTGTCGTTCCCCCGAACGACACCCCCGAGGCAAGCCCTCCGGTCGTCAACCGTACCACCGGCAATCGCGCCGGTCAAAAGGAATTCACGGGTTCCGAAAACGCTCGAGTCCATGGCGTTGCGTCCCCGTCAGGATCGTACCGGATGTCGAACGCAACATAATATTCGTTATGAGACCTTAAGCCGGGGGTC
>CAYXEY010000356.1:3159-5909 GCA_964464105.1 uncultured Planctomycetaceae bacterium | reverse complement strand
GTGCTGTCATGCAGGCCACCCGCGCAACAGGTTTGAATCTTCTGCAGAACACCGGTGCATCGAGCGGACAGGCGGTGTTTCACGTCCATTTTCACCTGATTCCGCGACGAGAGGGCGATGGGCTGGGGTATCCGTGGAAGTCCGGCAAATATGCGGCAGGCGCGGCCGATGCCTGGCGGCAGAGAATCGTGGATGCCCTGCCGCCGGCTTGAGGTCGGCCGCGGCATTATTCGATAAAATGACCGAATGACGCGGCGTCGTCCGATCGACGCCGGCAGCAATTCGACGGCCAGGGTGCAAATCCCGCCGTCGCAGGAGGATTCCGCGTGCACTTAGGTTTGCTCATTCCCGCGCTGGTCGCGATGTCGCCGACATGGCTTATCGCCCAGGCTCCGCCCTCGCCAGTGGCTATGACCGCCGGCGGTGAGTTTCATTATCAACTCGAGTGTCCGCAGGTCGCCTATGACGACACGCTGACGCTGTTCGACGGTCGCAAGATGATCGGCAAGGTGATGGAGTGGGCCGATCAGATCATTCTCTACAGCGGTCCGGGCGCGCCGCGGTGCTTTCCGGTGGAGGCGGTTCGCGAGTTCAACCTGCGACGGCAGCGGAGACATCTGCACCGGCCGGATCTCTCTGATCTGACCATCGGCTGCATCGAGCGGCTGCCGCGCGACGTTGGCATTGGCGGGAAACTCAAATTGGAGGACGGCGTTCTGGTCCGCGAGGGTCCGCCGATTCCGGCTTCCGCGCTGCCGGCGGCGGGCAACAAGGTCACCTTTCGCGTGCACGTGCTGAACGGCGGGGCGGTCAAGTCCGGCGCGGCTGAATGCGTTGTCACCGCGGGCGGCGTTGAAATCGGCAAGAATAGGATTGACCCGCTTGGTCCCGGCGAATCGAAGGTGATCGAGGCTAAATGGGACTGGAAGGCCGGTCAGAAGATCAAGGCCGAGATCAAGCCCCTGGAGCAGCTCGAAGAAGTCGCCAAATGGAACAACACGCTCGAGGAACCGTGCGACGCGCTGGGTGTGACCGTGCTGGTCAGTGCGGACGTTGCGCAGCGGTTTCGCTCCATGCGCAACCTCGTCGACACATTCACGATCGAAGATTGGATTCGCTATCACATGCAGGTCTTCAATGGCCTGCTGGCGGCATCGGTGTATCCGACATCGCCTCAGGGCGTGCTTGAGCGCGTTCGTTGCGATCGGATCATCGTGTTCGAAGGCGGGGTGGAGGACTATCTCCTTGAAGCCGAACGTAAGGGTGAATCGCCCGGTGCGGTGCAGCTTCTGGTCGATTACGTGCCCGCTGGTTCGCGCGGAATGGTCGACGCAGCCACGCGGGTTGACTGGCGCATGTTGCAAGAGCTTGGCCGGCAACTCGGCCTGATCGACTGGACTGCCACGGATACCACGCTCAATCAGAGCATGATTCGCAGGAGCGATTCGGGGTCCCTGCAGATTCAGCATTTCTTTCCATATCGAAACACGTTGATGTGCACGCCAGGCGGCTTTCGATTGTCGGAGGTGGACGCGGCATACTTGAACGCGTCGCGCGGGCGTCCGCGCGGTTTGCGCGGCGAGCTGCTCTATCAACTTCCGTCGAAGGTCAGCGTGCGGATTCTGAGCAACACCGGCTCGCCGCTGCCGGGCATTGATATCGACGGCTACCAGTTGATGTCATCGGGACCAGCGGCCGGAACGCTCTCGGGCGCGGGCGGAGACGATCCGCTCTTTGCCGTCACGACCGACGCGAACGGGCAGGTTGAGCTGCCGGTGCAGGAAGTGAAGGGCACGAAGACCGCGGGAGGACAGGAAGTAACAAGCAACCCATTCGGCCGAATTGCAACAAATGGGTCGAACGGCCTTTTGTTGTTGAAAGTCCGATCGGCCAACTATGAAGAGTACCATTTCCTGCGACTTTTCGACTGCCTGCTGGCGAAAGCGCGCGGCAGCAACGATGAATTTGTGCACGTGATTGAAACGCGAATCGGCGATGCCGGCGCGCCGAACGGCCCGCCCTACACCAACGGCCTTCCGCGGGCCAATGGCGGCTTCTACTGCGGTTGGCTCATGCCGGCGGGCACGAATGGTCGCAATCTGGAGGAGTTCCGCATTTACAAACGCGTCGGCCTGGCCGGCCAGGAAGCGCGCCCCTGGACGCTCGAATACATTTGTCGTCCTGTTAATGGCAAGTGGACCTTCGAAGCGGACATCGATTGCTTCCGGAATTCCATTCCGAACGGTCCTCACACATTGGACACGTTCTCGGCCAGCGCTTTCGTCGATGCCAGCGGACGGGAGAGTACCCCGTCGGCAGTCCCTGCGTACTTCTCCCACGGCCGCGATGTGGTCGCCATGGCTGTCGCCCCGGACCTTACGCCCGAGCACCGGGCCATGCTCACCACCACCGGCATCGGCGAGCAGCAGATGCTCGGGTGGACCAGCACAGCGGGCACGCAGCCTCTCGGTTTCCGGCATCGGAGCTTCCCGACGTACTCGCCCGCCTATGCCGGGATCACCTACTCGCCCGATCGGCGCGTCATCGTGACCGACCCCGTGAACCACGTTCTGGCGTTTTACGATCGGGGCGATCTGGTGAGCACGATTCCCGCGCGGGAGCAATGGCCGGGCACGCCGAGCGATGCAAATGGCGAGTTCAATCAGCCCATCGACGTGGCGATCGACGACAACGGGCGAATCTACGTCGCCGACCGGGCGAACAATCGCGTGCAGATTCTCGACGCCAAT
>CAYXEY010000356.1:0-3149 GCA_964464105.1 uncultured Planctomycetaceae bacterium | reverse complement strand
ATCGACGCTCGATCCCGAGCTGACGCCGCAGGATGAACCGTTGGAGCCGGCAAAGGGCAGTGCGCTCAGTCAACCGCAGGTTCAGGCCAATGTGGGCGTGATCAAACCGTTTTCCGGGCCCGATGGTCTGGGCTACTCCAATGGTCATCTCTGCGTGACCGACCTCGATGGCACGCGGGTGCGCGTGTATGACGTGAAGGGCGCCAAGCCGAAGTTCGTCTACCAGGCGACGAAGCTGCTCAACGCCGATCGCGGCCTGGTCAATCGCGACGGTGATCTATTTGTGCTGGGTCAGTCGCCGACCACGAAGGAATGGGGCGTCCTGATCTTCGATCGTGCCGGTGATAAGGCGCTATACCGCTCTGTTCGCACGGTGGTCGAGGGCGAGATCAGCAACGTCGACCGGCCGCGTGGGTTTTCTTACTTCACCACCATGGGCATCGAATATGGTTACTTCATCAACGCGGCCCCCTTCAATCTGCGGCGCACGTTTCTGATGAAGGAGTTGCCCAAGCCGGGCGAGAATCCGCCCGGGCAGAATCCGGCCGCGCCCAATCCGCCGGCACAGCCCAATGCTCCAGTTCCACCGACGCCGGACCCGAACCCGCCGGCGTAGTCGACCGGCTCCAATAAGGCTGACACGTCTGTCACAAGTTGATCGCTACAGTGCGCCTTCGCGCGCCATGGGGCGGAAGGACATTTTCGACGACAAGTCGGGTAGCGAAGCCTCGACATTGCTGACGTTTGTCTGCAATTTCTCGATATTGCCCAGGTCGACCTGGAATGCGCGGGCCGATTCCTGGATTTTGGCCACGAGTTGATCCAGCAGATGTGCCACCAGTGCATCCGGATTGGGCGTCAGGCCGTCAAGCATGGCGAACAGCAGGGTGAGGCGATCCATGTCCGAGCCGTCGAGGGCGATGCGTCCGACCAGCACGGAGGCGGCGACCGCGCGGGTGAAGGGCGTAATGCCCCCCGGCGGCGGGGCGATCGGATCGACGTGATGCCAGCGAATGGCGTTGCGGAATGATTCCTCCAGCTTCCAGTCGGTGAGGATGGTCGCGCCGATTTCGGCGTGCGAAACACCCAGCACGCGGTTCTCGATGCGTTCGAGTTCGGTATCGGGGGATTTCTTCCATTCGTCCAGGACGCGCTGATAGTCCTTCGGCACGCCGTAGGCCAGCAGGCCGATGCCGATGTCGCAGAGCAGACCGGCGGTCGAGGCATCCTCGGCCATTTTTGGCAGTGTCTTTTTGCAGATTTCCTGGGCGGCCACGCTGGTGGCCAGTGCGGCCTGCCAGTGACGGCCCGGCTCGAAACCCGGCGGGCGGGCGGAAGATAAACCGTTGACAATGTGCTGATTCAACACCGAAGCGCGGACCTGCTTGAGACCCAGGCGCATGCAGGCCGTCGATATGGACGACGTGGGCGTGGCGCAGCCGAACATGGCGCTGTTGGCCTGGCGCAGCAAACCGGCTGAAAGCCCCGAGTCCTGGCGAATCAACTCGGCCAGCGAATTGAGATTGCTGCGTTCATCCCGCGTGGCCTCGAGTATTTTGAAGAGAATTTGCGGCGGGGCGGGCATGCGCGGGTTTGCGCGAATGGCCGCCAGGATTTGCTCTTTGGTGGGCATGAATGAGGCCTAGTTGCGAATTAGTGAATCGCAAAAAGTCATCACGGAGCCTCGTCCGCATCGAGTCCCGCCAGATATCCCGCGACGTCAGGCTGATTGGGCTGCAATTCCAGCGAACGCTGCCAGGCGCTGCGGGCCATGTCGAGCCAGGCGCCGTTTCGCTCGCGGTGGGCCAGTTTCATGCAGCAGGTGCCGATGTTGCGGTAGCTATCGGCGTCCTCGGGATCGAGTTCCAGCACCCGCCGATAGAGCGTAAGGGCCTTGAACGGATCGCCCAGCGCTTCATGGGACGCGCCCAAGTTGAACAGGGCTTCCTTTGAATTGGGGTTCATCTCGATCGCGGCTTCGTACGCGCCGAGAGCCAGGCCGTATTCGCCCTTTCGGGTCAGCTCCAGCCCGTGCTTAAATGCGGCCTGATAGGTCTGGCTGCGCTGCTCTGCCGTGATCTCCTGCTTGACCGGCGGCTCGACATGAAGGGTCGTTGCCTCCGGCTTACGGAACAGCGCGCCGCACCCCGTTGTTGTTGCCATCCACCCGGCGCACAGAACCAGGCACGGCACGATCGCGCTGCGGCGTGGTTTCCACAGCGGCGGCAGGCCGGCGACCGACGAAGACGGGATCGACTCGATTGATGTCCGATTCGATGACGGCGCCGTTGCCTCCGTCTTCCGCGGCTTCCACAGTGAAGGAAACATCGACAAGCGATTGAGCTTGATTGGCTCGGACATTGCCGGCCGGGGGCGCAAAGGTTGCGGGTTTGTTGAATTGTCGGATGGCTGGTTCATGGGTCGCTTCCTGAAGTTGATTCATCGGAACGGGACCGGGTGAGACATGATTAACGGCCTTTGAGCGGACCGGAGCGCTGTTTTTCGGAGAAACCGGCTTCGGTGTCGATGGCAATTCGTCCGGCATTGGGAAAACGGGGGTCAGGTCCACGGCACGTTCGTTCTTTGCCGGCCGCGGGTCGCTTCGCCGCATGTTGACCTTTCGGACTGCGGGCTGTTCTGCAGTCGCGGGCTTCGACGAGAGAGGGATGAGAGCATTGTCATCGGCGGACTGATCAGCCCCGCCCATTTGCTCGCCCGTCTTCGGATCGCCCGATTTGGTCTCACATGGTTTTTCGCAGCGGCTGGAATTGCACGTCTTGCAATTCGAGTTCACGCCGCAGTCGCCTTCGCAGGGCGGATCGGTGAATCGCGGCCGGGGCGGCTCGTATTCGGTCGGAATCTCGAAGTGCAGCGGCACATCCTGCAGACGTTCAACCTGTTTGAAGTGCGGCTTGTACATGTCGAACACTCTGCGATCGCGATCGCTGATCTTGGTGGCGCCGTCGACGTTGGCGGTCAGGAAGACCAGCAAATCGACGCGTTCGGATTGCGGGCGCTCCTGGCGGAACAGCGTGCTGATGACGGGCCAATCGCCGAGGCCGGGTACCTTGCGGGCCGCGTGAATCTTGCGATCTCTGATCAGCCCGCCGAGCACGATGGTTTCCTTGTCGCGCATGATCACGCGCGTG
>CAYXEY010000355.1:3442-5936 GCA_964464105.1 uncultured Planctomycetaceae bacterium | reverse complement strand
TTGTTCCAAGAAATCGAGTTTTTGATTGTGTAAGGAGACCCTCCTACGAAAATGGCAGAACCGACCGTGAGCGCCAGATTTCCAACAAACGTGCAATGATCAATCGATGCACCGGCCCCCATCAGCTTGATCGCCCCCCCATGACTCATGGACTTATTACCGACAAACAGGCAGCTCTGGATAAGGCAATGGTTGGCAGGCCCCCCATCCATCGGATCGAATGCCGCGCCGCCGCCCAATACACTCTGGTTGTATGCAAATCGACATTGGCCGACAATCAATGAAACTGGGTCAGCCACGTAGAGCCCACCACCTACATATGGAGCGCCGGTCAAGACACACCGCTCAAAACTCGATCTGCGAATCTCAACTTGGCCGAACTTGACGGTCAATCCCGTATCGTGGCAATCAACGAACTCAGATGAATCGACGAGCACATTATGTCGCAGGATTTCCACCCCTTTGCATTGCATGACTTTGCTACGGAGAACAGTCAATGAACGCGTTGTTCCGGTTGCAACCGACGTCACAATACCCCGACCGACTGAGCCGCTGACTACCACACGATCGAGTTCCAAAGAGGCATTTGTCACACGGATGCCGGACTGTCCGTTGAGGATGGTGATTCCAATTATCCTCGCCGGTATCGCCTCGGTCGGCATTGCGGGAACATTCACACAATTGATGCCATTTGTACCGTCGATAACCGTCGCTGCGACAACCTGGGCATCGTTCGGATCGACACTCCGAATTGTGATGCTCTTCCCTTGCAGATCCACCTGCTCGATGTATCTACCCAGAGGCTGGCAAGAATTGGGACGAATGATAATGGTGTCACCGTTGACGGCGGCCCGAATGGCCGATTGAACGGTTGTGAAGTCGGCTGCACCGGTGCAGTCAACGATGTGAGTCTGAGCGCCCCAAGCTGGGCTCGATCCGGCAATCAGAGTGATGATGGACCAAAGTCGAATGCTCTGCATGATCGAATTTCCCAAAGCACTTCTTCCTACTTGACACATTCGTAGGTCACAATGGAGCTTCAAACACGGTGCTAGGTGGGTGTCTATAGAAGAATCGACACGAAGAACTGAATGTCCAATCCGTTGACCCCGCCATCGGCGTTGCAATCCGCGGCACAGTTGCTCGCATCGGAATTTAGCCATTTTCGAGACGACCACGTTTTTTCATTCTCTACCAGTGCGGCGTGTGCCCGGAATGCGGGGCGAGAGCTCAGCCGAGACAATTGACGATTTACGGGCCGAGCAGCCTTGAAACAAACGGGGCGACGTCGGCGGCGTCGACAGTTCCGCTCAAGTCAAAGTCGCCACGGTGGCAGGGGAAGCCGCCGCTCGATCCGGTAAGTACACATGAGACAAAATGGCGAATGTCGCGGCCGTTGGCGAATCCGTTATTGTCGAGGTCTCCGTTCGGTGGGTGACCCGGGTCCACAACCATGAATGTGTGGCCGGCATTGTTGGTAAATACCGCAGCTCCGAAGGTCAGCCCGTAATCGGTTTGATTGGTTGTGCTGAGATCGGCGGCCGCCCCAAGGAATCTCATGGCCTTCAAGTTGGCTAACGGCGTCAAACCCGTCGACGTGAGCTTCCCGAAATTCCCATCGGCGTCATTCAATGTCGAGCCGATGGTAGGGCCGGTATAGCCCGCGCCTCCCCACGACAGGCGCCAGTAAACCGTGCCGTCAGTATCTTCAATTGTCAGACTTCCCCCATTGTTAACATAATTCAATGGGATCTGATTGGTCATGACCACGTCGGTTTCGAGCGGAAAATTGGTAAAATTCGCAAAACCAGGGCTGGTAATCAACACCCGCGAGCCCTCGGCAGAATTAGCGAACGGCACTGGAAACGTGGCAATGACGTAGATTTCCCCGCCCCCAACGGTCCTGGGGTACGCACGAATTACGCAGTTTTGAAGATTATTTTGCCCATCGGCGCGCATGCGCAGTTGAATGGCTTGCGCGGAGGGTAGGCTCGCAAAAACCTGTTCGATCTGGAGGAGGAACGAAGGCTGGACCGGCTCTTCAGGCAGGCCGAGCGAAGCGAGCACGAAAAACTGAATGTCCAATCCGTTGACCACGCCGTCGCTGTTGCTATCCGCGGCGCAATTGGTTGAATCACCATTAAGAACCGCTTGAATGAACTGCGGCAGATCCGCCACGGTGATCATCCCGTCCCCATTGAGGTCACCCGGATAGGGAACAGCGCTCGTATTCTCGTATGCCCCCATGTCCGAACGACAGCCGATGACGCGCGGCGCGCCCTTGAGGTCAGTCTCGCCGAGGGCGGGGTGGAAAGCCGGATCGGCCGCGTTGATACAGGGGGAACTGGGCAGGAGGCGGAAATCGCCGCCGGTGAAGGTGGCGTTCCAAATCCCGGGGTACACGAACATCGGATCGGCAGAGATGCTCCCAGGCGTGGACGCAGCCGACCCAAACTGAATATCGCAGTAACTCACACTTATGCCGTTCGTGGGG
>CAYXEY010000355.1:0-3432 GCA_964464105.1 uncultured Planctomycetaceae bacterium | reverse complement strand
ATATCCGGAGAGTTCGGACTGCTACCCCGGTTATTCCACAAGATGCTGTTCTTGACGATAAGGTCTGAGGCACTCTGGACATAAATTGCCGATCCGAATCCGCCGGTCGATCGATTGCCCGTAAACGTGCAATGGTTGACCATGATGCCAGTCCCCACGCACTTCATCGCTCCGCCGAAATTGCCCACGTTTCCGGCGAACACGCAATCGCGGACTACCTGCGAATTCGGCGGGATTCCGGAGGGGGGATTAAGAACAAGCCCACCCGCCAGACTCCCGATATTGCCTAAAAAGACACAACGCTCGACCAGGCAAGCAGTCGTAAGATCGATCTGAAGTCCGCCGTAATAAATCTCATTGCGCTCAAAGCGGGAATCCTGGATTCGCACCGTACCGGAACCCACGTCGAGCCCGCCGGCTTCGACGAAACTGCAATCGTTCACTGCCAGGTTGTAAAATCTGGTACTGACCTGTCCCATCTGGCGAAACGACGAGGATGTGATTGAAAGTGCTCGGATCCCACCGAACGCAGTCGCTGAGAGCGAGCCGGGACCGACAAAATCCATCGCCGAGAGGCTTACGGACGCATCGGTGATAGTCAGGCCCCTGCGAATCGTGAATCCCGCCAGCTCCGTTGGAGGCGAATTGGCCGGCATTGCGGGGACAGTATTGCTGGTATCGGGACCTCCGATGATGGTGGCCGCCACCACTGCCGGGTCGGACGGGTCGGTGCTCTGCAGGCGCAGCTGCTTGCCCATCAAATTGACATTCTCGACATAAGCCAACGAGGGGGTGCAGGTATTGGGACGAATGACAATCGTGTCTCCGTTGACGGCTGCGTCAATGGCGGCCTGAACGGTGGTGAAGTCGCCGGCACCCGTGCAATCCACGATATGGGTCTGGCCGGCCCAGGCAGGGCTCGCCGCGGCAATAAACGCCATGATGGACAAGAGTCGAATGCTTCGCATGATCGGATCTCCATCCCCCAGGGACCTCCCCCGCCGCCTTTCGGGGACGGAGGTTTGCGCAAAGCCGCGCAGATATTAGCGCATTGCGAATCGCAGCTGCGCGCGCAAGCTCTGCAAAACACTACAGTTATCAAAACCGGAGAACTGTCGGTGCGAAGCGATGCCTTTAGAGGGCGGGACTGTAGGGCCGGGCTAACAGGTTATTCAGGCGGCCATCATCGCGGCGAGGGTGGAAAACGTATGGCAAGTTTGGAATGACCCGAATCGAACTTCATTCAATTCGACATCGGGCTTCGCCGGCACGTCGGCCATGCCGGCCATCTGTATAAATAGACCCTCATCCGAATGAGGCCCCGTCCCAGTGGTCGCATCCATTCTCCGGGGGCTATTGTGCTCAAATCGTACCGCTGTCTAAGTGTCCCGTCAAGTTTTTCAATGAGAATCAGATGACCAAGGTCCGACATTCGTATCAACGACTACGGCCGCAGGTCCTCGACAAAAACCGCCTCCGGCGCGCCAGCATAAGTCGCGAGTAAACGTCCGCCGTATGCGACGAATCGTCCATCATGAGATAGATTCGGTCGCTCACTGTTGTTGGCGACCTGGCGCGTAACGGGAACGAAGCCGAGGCTGTCGCCCTCGAAGCGCATCCCGGGGCGGTCGGCCGTGACGCGGCGGGTCGTGCCATTCGTGCGATCATGAATCCACACGGTTGCATCCCAGGCCGAGGGCGCTGCCGGAGACGTGGTGGCCGGATTGGTCAGCGTTCGCACGTAAGCAACGGTGTTGCCGTCACCGGACAGCGCCAGGCCTAAAACAATCCCCTCATCCGGCAGGTCGGGCGGCTCAAGCGGCAGTCGTTCGGTCCGCCGGCAGGCGTCGCAGGATTCGTCAAAGATGCCGTTGCCGTCTGCGTCGCGATCATGCACATAGACAACAGTCGTTGATGCTTCGGAGTATTCGTTTCCCGGAGCCAGGTTCTTCGCCGAACTGATGAATGCCACCAGCCTTCCATCGGCCGAGATTTGCGGTGAGTGGCTTCTGCCTTCGCCCTGGTCGCCCGATGAGCTGATGCTGACGCGCACCGTCTGACGTGTGACGCGGTCGTGCACGAATACGTCTTCCTCTCCGTTTGTATCATCGGCGACAAGGTTGCTTCCCAGGGTGTCAAAGGCGATGTATCGTCCATCGGCCGAAATGCCCGGAGGGACGTTGACCTGCGATCCCTTGTTGTCCTGATCGCCCGCAGAACTGAGGTTTACCCGAGTCGTTAGCTGGGTTTGAACATCGTGGACGAACACATCGAACTTGCCGTTTGTGTCTCCCGTCACAAGGTTGCTGGAACTGCTGAGGAACGCGACGTAAAGACCATCCGCGGAGATGGCCGGCTCGCGGCTCATGCCATTGGCTGCTGCTCCGTTGGTGGTATTGCTGACTCGAACCGTTGTGCCCGCCTGGCGATCGCGAATGAACACGTCACTGTTATCATTGGAATCGTCGGGAGCCAGGTTCCTGCCAAAACTATAGAACGCAACAAGCCGCGCATCGGCTGAAAGCGATGGCCCGTAGCTGATGCTGTTGGCCGGCGTGCCATCGGAAGCGACGTCGACGCGCTCAGTAATCCCCGTTGCTCGATCGCGCAGGTAGATCTCATTGCCGGAACCCGGACGCACCTCAAAGGCAACGAAGCGGCCATCAGCGTTGATGACCGGGGCCGGCTGGTCGACCCACATCAGGCGACCGGTGGAGTCTCGATTCTCCACGGTCGTGACGCCGTCGCTGAAATAACCGTCGAACAGCGGAAGCCCCGGGTTGCCTGGACAGCCGCTCATTGTCGAAGTGACCAGGCACAGGACGATCGATTGAAACGCGGTCTTGTTTCGTGGGTGCATGACGTGTGGCCTCGATTCTGACTCGGGATCGGCCCGACGCTGGAATCGATGTGCCGCCCATCGGGGAATTGCGCCCCGCCTAACAAGCCCACATCGAAGTCCGTCATGGGCAGTACACGGAATCGACGTCGACCTGACGCACAATCGGTCGCTGAGGTGATTCAAAAGCGATTGATTTCAACGCTATCGCCCCCGCGGCCCCGTTTTATGGCACGTCTCGACAATTCGACCCACTTGGGCCATAATGCTTGGCCCAGATTTTACGGGAGGTTGGACGCCAATCTATGGAATACGACAAGCTGAATTCCTTCATCGTTGCCAAGAATTGGACTGAACTCGAGCGGCTCTGGCTCGGGATGGTTGAAAAGAAGGGCCTTGATCCGGCCCGGATGCTGCCGGTCATCGACAACATCGTGAAGGCCGGTAAAGGCGACCTGGCTGCAACCCTGGGATGGGCCTGGCTCACCGAAATCAAACAGAAGAACGGCCCGAAGGAAGCGCTCCAGCTTGGCCGCGGCCTGCTCCTCCGCCTGCCTGACGGCGACCAGCTTCGCGAAGAAATCCTGACCCTC
>CAYXEY010000354.1:0-5956 GCA_964464105.1 uncultured Planctomycetaceae bacterium | reverse complement strand
CGAATTGCCGAGGCCTGCCGTGAATTGAATCTGCCGACGCTCGCCATCGTGCAGACCATCGGCAATAAGAAGAAGCTCAATTTCGAAGTCCCGCCGCCGCTGACCGTACCGTTTGAACCGATCGAGCTGAATGAGACCGAGCCGGCGCTGTCTGGAATGGTGGAGTCATTTGTATCAAATGATGAGGACTCGGAAGTGGCCGAAGTGAAAAAAGCGCGCTGGCTTGGACGCATGTTCGTGCGCGTCGGCGCGCCGGCGGTCATGTTGTTGCCTGTCACAATCAACGGCGCCGTGCAGGTCATCACCCAGACTGCCACGCAGGGCTTCAAACTGTGGTTCGTCGCCATGTGGTTGGGGATTCTGGCCGTGACCCTCGCCGCGTGTTACTACTCGGTCTGGCGAACCTCGGCGCAGTGGTTGCTCATACCGGGCGGCGTCATCATTCGGCGCACATTCTGGAAGAACGTGGGCACGCGCCTGGAGCGATTCATCCCCGCCGACACGATGCTCATGTTGACGCCGTACAACATCGGATGGAATGCAGCCTTCTATCGGGGCATGAAGCCCGTCCATCGCCGATTGTTCACGCGCATGGAGGCCACGGCGCTGCTCGCAGCGTGGCAAAGCCCGATCCCGCCCAAGCGACTCAATGAGATGTCGGATCTGATTCGATAGCCGATTGAATGGCAGTGCGTACGGGTGCCACTGGCAGCTAGTCTGCCAGTGCAGATGCGGATGGAGACCGTCGATTAAGAGGCCATGTCGATCGGCAGATTTTCACACGTTCTCACTGGCTGACAAGCAGCCAGTGGCACCCCGTTACATACTCATTGAATAAAAAGTGGCACCGGCCAGAGGGCCGATGCCACACAATTCCACTCCACTCGCCACTCCGACTCTTAGGACCGCAGACGCGTTGCCGCTGTCAGCTCATCCAGGGCGATCACGTAGGCCGCCAGTCGATACGGAATCTTGTCCGACTGCTGCCGATCGCTGACCTTCTTCCAGGCCCGGGTCATATACTTTTCCAACTCCGTGTTGACGTGCTCCAGCTCCCAGCGGTGCTGCTGCAGGTTCTGAGTCCACTCGAAGTACGAAACCGTCACGCCGCCGGCATTGGTCAGGATGTCCGGGATGACCGGGATGTTGCGTCCGCGGAGGACTTCGTCAGCCTGCGGGGTGATCGGCGTGTTGGCCGCCTCGATGATGAGCTTGGCCTTAATGTCGTCGACATTTTCGCAATCGATCGCGCCGCCCAGGGCCGCCGGGATGAGCACGTCGACATCGAGGGCGAGCAGCTCCTCATTGCTGATGGCCCGGGCATTGTTGAAGCCGACCACGCTGCCGGTCGCCTTGACATGCTCGAACAACTTGGGAATGTCCAGGCCCTTCTCGTTGAAAAGGCCGCCGTGCATGTCGCTCACCGCGGTGATGCATGCGCCCAGCTCGTGGATGAGCTTGGCGGTCCAGGAGCCCACGTTGCCGAAGCCCTGAATCGCGACGGTTGCCTTCCTGATGTCGATGCCGTGCACCTTGCAGGCCTCGCGGGTGATGATCATGGTGCCGCGGCCCGTGGCCTCTTCCCGGCCCAGCGAGCCGCCGAGGGCGACGGGCTTGCCGGTGACGATGGCCGGGGTGTAGCCGTGCTTCTTGCCGTACTCGTCCATGATCCAGGCCATGGTCTGGGCGTTGGTGTTCACGTCAGGTGCGGGAATGTCGCGGTACACACCGAGACACATGTCGAGCTTCTGAGTGAAGCCGCGGGTCATGCGCTGCAGTTCATTGCGCGACATCTTGCTGGGGTCGCAGGTGATGCCGCCCTTGGCCCCGCCGAAGGGAATGCCAACGAGGGCGGTTTTCCAGGTCATCAGGGCCGCCAGCGAGCGGACTTCATTCTGGTTCACTTCCGGGTGATAGCGGATGCCGCCCTTGTAGGGCCCGCGCACCCCGTTGTGCTGGATGCGGTAGCCGTGAAAGATCTCCAGGTGACCGTCATCCATGCGCACTGGAATCTGCACGACCAGCTCGCGATAGGGCGTGCGGAGCAGCAGCTGAATTTCCTTTTCCATTCGCATGTAGTCAACGGCAATGTCGAATTGCTCGTCGGTGATGCGGTTGAAGTCGTGATGGGTCGCGGCGTGCCTGGACACCGGCGCGGCCATGCTGCCGGGCGGATCGACGATTTGGCAGTGGGTCGTAGTCGTGTTGATCTTGATCTTGTTGGTTGGGAATGTGATCGTGGACATGCCGGGCGTTCCTGGAGGTGCACCGGCCGGTCAGCGTCGTCGACAAGCGTCGACAGCGCCCGGCCCGAGGTTCACATCGGTCCGCCGCGAGCGGCCCTTGCCGTGCATTAATGGAGAGAAATGCGCGTGAGCAAGTGCAATTATTATCGCCCCAACATGCGCAATCAGCCGACCGGCGGTGGGTCCGCACGCGGCGGCGGAGTCACGGCAAAGACCGTACCCATGCCGACGTTGTGGGTGATGGCCTTTGAAAGCGCGCGGTAAAACTGAACCGCGGCGACGATCCCGAGAATGAAGACTAGAAATCCGGCGCAGTAGGCAACGCCGAGGAATGGCAAGAGCATCATGAATGCCGCCGGGGGAGTGAATGCCACGGCTGCCGGTCCGGACGTGGCCATGGAGGTTGCGTGAATGGAACCGCCGCCCGATATCGTCAGAGACGCAAATTGCGTCGAAGCAGCCATGGTGGTTGTGCTCGACGCGGCGGCACTGAACGCCTGGGCAGAGCTCGCAGCCACGAGCATGGAGCCAATTCCGAAGACCCCAAATCCGGCAATCGCGAAAGCGCTGCTCCACATCACGACAGTGAAGAGTTTTCCGAGAGAAGGCGAAATGTCGCGCCGCGCGATGTCCCGCAGATGCAACATGAGCAGTATGAAGCCAATTATGTATATAACATTGAATACAACTCCCAGCACAACGGAATAGACCATCCACGCGGTCGAAATCGATGCCGGATTCGCCGGATCCGGTCCAAATAGCCAGACAATGGGCGTACTGATGATGTGAGAGATCACGCAAAACCAAGCCAATCGAACGATTGTACGGGCTCGCCCAGTGCGTTGAGTAGGCCCCGCATCGCCGGCACGCGGCTCCGGCGCGGCAAGTCTCACCACGACAGCCAGCATGTAAAACGTGGCGGCCAGCCCGAGTAATGGGGCCGGAATCTGAATCCATGACGGAGCGGAGGGCGGCAAAGCAGGATTGAAGTGGGGTGCGCGCTGACCGAAGTACCATGCGGCCACGATCATGCAGATGCACATGAAGATGATTGAACAGGCTATACCCCAGAAGACTAGGTTTACGCCTGATCGCACTCTGATCAGCCAATCCCTGTCCGCGTAGGTCAATTGACCTCTGCGAAACGCCTCCATCACCGCCGAACCGCACTCGGGGCAGCGGCCCTCTCTTGCCTGACCGCGCAGGTTGTAACCACATTGTGAGCAGGGAATATCCGTCTGAATGAACTCGGCCTGCCCGATCAACGGTGGCGCGTTTAATTGATGAGCGAGATTGTGCCGCGGCGGGATGTCGGACATGGCGCTGCTCCACTCAAGTTGTGGAAATGATAAGCCCATCATGGGCGAGGGCCATACCCGGCGGCAGGGCGGCGTTGGTTGATGCGTGGCCCAGCTCGTGGGCGATGTGCGTGAAATACGTCTGTCGCGATCCGATCCGCCTCGCGTGATCGACCGCCTGTTCGAGATTGAAATGTGTCGGATGGGGTCGATTCCGCAGGGCGTCGAGCACGAGCACGTCCAGCCCCGCGAGCAATGACCACGACTCGGCGGGGATCTCGCTGACATCCGTGCAGTAAGCGAAATTGCCAATGCGAAAGCCGAGGACGGGCAGGCGTCCGTGCAGCAGGGGGATCGGCGTGATTGAGCAGTCGCCGATTTGGAACGGGCCGTCGATCGCGTGCCGGCTCAATTGCGGAATCGCCGACGGATATGCGGGATCAGGATCGAAGACATATTCAAACATGGTGGCCAGCCGATCGAGCGTGGCCTGCTGTCCATAGAGCGGGATGGGCCCGTTCTGGATCCAGTTGAACCGCCGCAGGTCGTCGAGACCGGCGACGTGATCGATGTGATGGTGGGTGAAAAGCACCGCGTCCACCCGGCGAACGTCGTTGGCCAGGCACTGCAGCCGCAGCTCCGGCGACGTGTCTACCAACAGGCAGGTTTTCCCCTGGCGGATGTAAATGCTGGTGCGGGTCCGCTTGTCGCGCGGGTCGGGTGAGCGGCAAACCGCGCAATCGCAGGCAATCATGGGCACGCCGTGCGACGTGCCGGAGCCGAGGATTGTAACGGTCTGGGGCTGACTCATGGCGCGTGTAACATCATGTGAATAAATAGCTTACGAAAGTAGAATAGCGTCAACCACACCGCGGCAGTGGATGCCCTTTCCGGCAGTTACGGTCATTCCAAGGAGGCCATCATACCGATAATACCTTTTGCAGCGCAGCGATTAACAGTGATACTCTGCGCTTATCGGACGTTTGAAACGCCCGCGGCTCGGGCCGGCGGGGCGGTGGCGTCGGAAATCTGTGCGGGAGTCTGGCCATGTCAAGGATGACGGCGGCGAAGTGTTTCATTGTGACGCTGGCAATCGCCGGCCTCGGCGCGCCGGTGTGGGGTCAGCCCCAGCTGGGCAAGGGTGCGAAAAAGACCACCGTCAAGAAGGCACCGGCCAAGAAATCGACACCGGCCTCCAAGCCGAAGGCGCGCACGCCGAAGAAGGCGGTGAAGACGTCGAAGCCCGCCGCCAAGCCGATGGCCAATCGGCCGACGCCCGGCAATCCCGGAGTTCCCAATCCAACGACTCAGCCGGCGGACACGGGCGAGACGACCGGCTCGAACATCACGCCGGTCGTGGCGATTTCATCCGGCATGGCCAACGAGCAGGTCGCCATTCAAGCAGCTTTGGATAATGCCGGATTCTCCCCCGGCGTCATCGACGGCTCGAACGGAAAGAAGACCGAAGTCGCGCTTCGCGCCTATCAGGCCTACTCCTCGCTGCCGGTGACCGGCATCGTGGACCCCGCGACGCGCACCAGCCTCGGCATCGACACGCGACCGGCCACGCGCCCCTATCAGATCACGGCTGCCGACCAAAATCTCGTCGCGCCGCCGCCCAGGACCTGGCCCGAAAAGGCGCGCGTCAAACTCCTCGGCTATCAGTCTCTGATCAATCTCGCCGCCGAGCGTGGACACTGCACCGTCGCACTCCTCGGCCGGCTCAACCCCGGCGTCAACCTGAAGGGTCTCAAGGTCGGACAGACGATTCAAATTCCGAACATCTCGGACAATCCGGCCACCGCCAAGGCCACCATGCTCGAAGTCGATCTCGGCACGAAGATCATCCGGGCCAAGAACGGTGATCGCGTCGTCGGACTTTATCACTGCTCGATTGCCGCCGACCGCCGCAAGCGCCCGACCGAACCGTGCAAGGTCGCCTCGGTGGTCGAGAATCCCAAGTACTGGTTCGACCCGGTCAACTGGCCGGAGGTGAAGAACGTTAAAGAGAAGTTGATTATTCCGTCGGGCCCGCGCAACCCGGTCGGTCTGTGCTGGATCGGCCTGACCAAAGAGGGTTACGGCATTCACGGCACGCCCGAGCCGGAGAACATCGGCAAGACCGGTTCACACGGCTGCTTCCGCTTGACGAACTGGGACGCACTCCGGTTGGCAAAGATGGTCGACGTCGGCACGCAGGTTCGCTTCTCCGATGAAACGCCGCCCGCGCTGGCCGAAGACGAGCACCGACCGGTCACGCGCGTGTCGACGCCGTCGAAGCCGAAGCCGACCAAGGCCGGCAAGACCACGCGCAAAGGCGTGCCGGGGGCCACGAAGAATGCGACGATTCGATCGGGAAAGTAAAGGGCTGAAAGTCAAACCTGAGATTCGAAATCTGAGACGTCAGATTTC
>CAYXEY010000353.1:0-5967 GCA_964464105.1 uncultured Planctomycetaceae bacterium | reverse complement strand
TGCCCGGATCAACGGGACCAAAGTGGACGACCGAGCCGGGAGCGAGCACGGCGCTGGTGCGGGTAAGGGAAAGGGGTGCTCCTCCGATGTCAAAAAAGACACCGGTCAGGATATCGACCGGTACCAGCGCGTCTTCGGTCGAGGTGTTGGTCAAAGTGACGATGAGGTCGGCCCCGGAGGCCTCAAAAGAGACGCTGGCAGCGCGGTGTGCGCTGGCGCCGGTAAAGGTGATGGCTGCGCCGAGAGCTGGGCCGCACGCCGCTGCAATCACGCAAATAGACGAAATAATGGACTTCATGCGAAGCATCGCGATACTCCTGATTTGTAAGCGAAGCGGTGGCTTGCATCGCAGCTCATTGGCCGCAGGCATCGGGGCAAGCCGTTCTTTTTTGAATCCCCCTGGAAGACGTACTTCCATTCCTACAGGGGTCATATTACATGTTTGACAAGTGTCGCGTCAATAAGAGATGGAGTAATAATGTCAAAATGCATGAAATACATATCGACAAGCTGCGGCTCGCCCGATAACGGGAAACGGACCGCTGTAAAAATTGCGCTGAACCACTGCAGGTTGCGGCGCCGTCAATTCAACGCGTTATTCCGTGACCCAACTCGACTTGCATCACGTCGCAGAGGATCTTGCTGAATCCGAAGGTGCGCCTGTCCATGTTCAAATGAGCGTTACCGGACTTGCGACAGCTCGGCGCAATCGACGACGTTGCCCATCCGACCGAGGAACGGCTCGCGGCGCAACGCTTCCGCGCCGGCCAATCGCCACGCCGGCGGTTTGAGTAAGAACACGAACCGATTGCGCAGGGGAAGCATCGCGATTCGTCCCATGGGACGAATGGGGCGCAGAAGAATCGAACACTCACCGTTGAACGGTTGGCTTACTTTGGACGATCGGTCCGGAACATATGCGACACAGGCATTACGCCGCGGGATGCCAGCCGCCGTCGACCCAGAGTGTGCCGCTGACCGCCGAGTTGCGCAGCATGAACACGATCGCATCGGCGATTTCCGACGGCCGGCACAATCTGCGAAGCTGCGTGTTGGGCAGAATCTGTTCGTTGATGAACTGCTCGCCCAAGGCCCGCACCATCGGCGTATCGGTGTAACCCGGATGGATGATCGCGCAGCGCATGCCGTGGAAGATGGCTTCCTTGGCAAGCGTGGCCTGAGCGCCTTCGAGGCCCGCCTTGGCGGTCGCATATGAAATCTGACCGCGATTGCCGGTCGAAGAGACTGAGCCGATCAGCACGATGCTGCCCGTGTTGCCTTCGGACGGATTCCATCGGCCCAGGTTGCGGCGGTGCCGGTCCTCGGCGACGCTCGCAAGGGTCTCAATGGCCCAGTAAATCGGGGCGATCAGATTGATATCCAACAGTCCGCGCAAGTCTTCAACGGGATAGAGATCCGCGCGACCCGTCTCCTTGTCGATTTTCATGGCCAGGCGGTCGCGCGTGATGCCCGCCGCCGGCACACAAACGTGCACCAGGCCGAAACGGGTCTTCATGTCGCGGAAGACATCGCGGCGAAACGCATCCGAAGTGACGTCGCCGACGAACGGAAATGCGACGTTGCGTCCGGCCCGCTGATTGAGTTTTTGACAGGCGTCATTGACCGCGGCACTGCGATCCACGCAGGCGATGGCCTGCAACCCAGCGTCCACCAATGCCTCACAGGTCGCCAGGCCGATGCCGCTGGCCGCGCCGGTGATCACACCTACTTTTCCTTTGAGTTCCATTTTCCCAATCCTCCCCCGAACTTGCCGAATTCCGTTTCGGGTTCTCAAAAAAAGCCGGCACCGCGCCGGCTGTAATTGTCACGCTTCGTCTGAACGTTCGGCGAGCCACTCGGCCACTTTCGGCCACAGATCGCGCTGCGCCTTCGATCCCACGGCCAGTCCGATGTGGCCCGCCGGGAAGTTGATGCTCTTGCGATCGCTCGAACCCACCAAATCGTTGAACGGCTGGCTCTGTCCGCACGGCACCAAATGGTCGCCGGTGGCGGTCAGGTTCAGGATCGGGCAGGTGATATTCTTCAGGTCGACGCGCTTGCTTCCGAGTCGCAGTTTGCCCTGCACCAGCAGGTTCTTCTGATAGAGATCCTTCATGAACTGCCGGAAGGTCTCGCCGGCGACGGGGATGTTGTCGTTCGCCCAGGTCTCCATGGCAAAGAACTCTTCGACGAACTTCTCGTCGGTCATCTTCTCGTAGAAGCCGATGTACTTTTCCATCAGGTTGGTGACCGGCTTGAGCAGAGCGAAATTCGATTGCAGCCACTGCGGCGGGGCGTTGCCGAAGGTGTCGACGATCTTGTCGACATCGAAATACTTCTCGTCGGACCAGACTGCCAGCAGGCTTTCCTTGTTGGACCAGTCGATCGGTGCGGCCATGAGGATGAAGTTGCGGATCAGTTCCTGGTGCAGCGAGGTGAACATGGCGCTCATGGTGCCGCCCATGCAGTAGCCCATCAGCGAAATCTGGTCGTCGCCGGTGGTCTCGCGAATGTAGTTGACCACGTTGAGCATGTAGCGGTTGACGTAGTGATCGAGGGTGAGGTGGCGATCGTTCGGCGTCGGCACGCCCCAGTCGATCATGTAAACATCGAAGCCGGCGCGGAGGAAGTGTCGCACCACGCTCTTGTGCGGCATGAGATCGAGAATATAGGGCCGGTTCACCAATGCAAAAGTGATGAGCAGGGCGGGGCGATGTTTCTGCTCGACCTCGGGCTCGTAGCGGAGCAGCTTCAGCTTGTCTTCTCTATAGACGACTTCGGCCGGCGTGGTGCCGACGCGGACGGTTCGCGCGATTTCCATCACGCGGGGCATGGCCGCCAGGCGCGCCGCAAAGGCGTCGTAGTCGGGCATGAACGAAGGCATGGGCGCCGACGGGAAAAACGGATTCTGCATGGTTGCGTTCATTGACAGTCTTCTATTTTAGGCGACAGCACGATTCCGGCGTCGCATTCAACTTGACTGAGTCCAGTCTCATTTTCCGCGGGTGGCGGGCTTGCTTTTGGGCTTATCGGTCGCGCCCTTGCGCGGGCCTTCTGCGACTTCGAGCCGCCGCTCCAGATCCTCGATGCGAGTCATGAGCCGCTCTTCGATTCCACGAAGCGTGCCGGCGAGATCCTGCATGTCGGCCTGGGCAGGCGCCTGAACACCACGGTAGGCCTCGGTGATGAAGCGGTCGAGCTGTTGCTTGAAGGCGATGGACTGATCCATCATCTGCTTCATCATGCCCAGAAACTGCGGCGAGCGGAGATACTCGTCGGCCTGCTTGGCCATTGCGTCGAAAAAGGTCCGCTGCATCTGCTTGACGTTTTCGTCCGGCCACGACGGCTGCTGCTGGGCCGCGGGCTGTCCCATCGCGGCGGACATGCGCCCCATCAAATCGGACCACGCCTTGGAAAAGGGATCGGCGGGGTTCTGTCCGGATGTTGCATTTGACATAGGGATTGTCTCAATTCAGCGTCAATCAAAAAGGCGAAGGCCACGAGCGCGGCTCTTGCCGCGCCGTGGCCTTTCGCAAGAAAGTCACCGGCGTTTTGTCGCTGCGTCAGGAAAGCCGCGTCGCTTCATCATAGTGCCGTAGGGGTGCGGCCAGGTTGTCAATCGCGCCGGTGGTAATGCCCGGTATCGTGGATGGTCGACGATGCCAATTACTTGGTGGTCGTCATCGGCTCGCACGTGGCCATGGTCTTGTCGAAAAGGCTCGCCCAATTCTCGACCACCTGCACGTTGGCCTTGGCCATCGCGTCGATTCCCGAGCACATTGCATCGAAGCCGTTCTTCCACGCGCTGCGGCACTGCTCGGTCATGTTGCCCTGGGTCATCTTGCCGTTCTTCATTGAGTCGAACGACTTGTTCATCATGTCGGTGCCGGTGCGAACCTGCTCATCGAAGAGCTTCTGGGTGCGCTCGGCGTTCTTGCGGATCATGCCGACCGTCTCGTTGGTGACGGACTCGATCCGGGTGCGGACGTCTTTGTAGCCGTCAAAGCCGGTGAAGCAGTTCATCATGCTCTTGAAGGCATCCTGCTGCATCTTGAGGCCGGCGTCGAACGTGGTGCGGAAGCTGTCAGCCGCCTGCTCGAAGGCGTTGTTGGTGCGGTTCGAATTCATGTTCGGGTTCTTCTGGTCGGTGGTGTTATTGGCCATTGGAATACTGCTCCTGAAAAAAAGTTTGGTCGTGATACCGGGCAATCCCGTGTCGATGCGTGTACTATATCGACGGATTCGCGATCCGGCAAGCGTTTTTTGTGCGTTTGCACAAGAAAATTCGTTAACATGTAAGTATTTATATTTAAGCACTTTACAGATTTTTTCAGGCATCGTATTGTGCAGAATCGCATAAAACGTAGTGCAATCGCGTAGGAGCCCGATATGGCGGAAACCCGTGAGGAAGACGTACTCGAAGTCAAAAAATACCCCAACCGCCGCTTCTACGACGCCACCCGTCGCAAGCACGTCACCCTGGCGGATCTGTACGAGCAGGTGCGGGCGGGGCGGCAGATCCACGTCACCGACTCCAAGACCGGCGACGACATCACCCACATCGTGCTGACCCAGATCATCCTCGAGCACGACCCGCCTAAATTGGAGCTGTTTCCGGCCTCGCTACTGCACCAGACCATTCAGGCCAATCAGCAAGTAGTGCGCGGATTCATCGAGCAGTATTTTTCCCGCGCGATGTCTGCATTTGTCGACTCACAGCAGCGATTTGACGACTTTATGCGCCAGGCGGGCCGGGCGTTCATCTCGCCGACCGCGCCGATGGAGTGGGCCCGGAATTTCATGACCGGCGGATTCGCTCCGCGCAGCACGCCGGAAACGCCGGCGGCAGAGCCTGCTCGCGCCGAAACGAACTCGAATGAATCGGTGCGGCAGATGCAGGCTCAGTTGGATGCTCTCACCGCCGAACTTCGCGAGTTGCGTAGCGCTCAGGCCCGGTCGACGTCGCGCACCCCGCGGCGCAAGTAGTCTTTAGTCAATGTTCGCCCAAATGCCCTGAATTGGAAGCCGGCGCTTCGGCCAGCGCAGCCCCTCCCGGCGATGCCGGCTTCGGCCGCATGAGGCCAGGCAAAGCCCAAGCCAACGCTCCCATCATCAACGTGATTCCGCCGATGATGCCGATCGCGTTCTTAACTGAACGCGGCGTGCGTTGAAAAGGAATGTCGAAGGAAGTGAGCAGGCCTATCGGAACGTCGCGGACGATGAGCATGACGGCGGTCCTCAGGCCGCGGCCGGCGGACCTGGGAAGTTGAAGGATGCGCCGGCCCAGAGGAGGCTGAGGCAGCTTCGGTGTATCTTGCTTTCGCGCCGAACCATTTGACTCGCCGGGTCCAGACGCCGGCTGAACGGCCGTGATATCGCCAGGCGGCGAGTACGCCTCCTCCTCTGTCGGCTGATGCTCCATGCGCGGTTCGTACCGCGTCCCCGCTATTTCCAAAGGCTTCGATTTGACTGGAGCAACCACGGCCGCTGCGCCCGCTGATGCGCGCGTTGCGGAAGCCGGCGCGGCGGGACGCGGACTCAACGGCATCGAACGTGGTGGCGCGAGCACCTCCCCGGTTGGATCTCCCGGCCCCATTTCGCCCAGCAGATCCTCCAGGGACATGATGCTGGCCGAGGCCGCATCGACTGCCGCGAGCGGGTCCGGCGGCGCCGTCAAATCCCCGGATAGCAGCGCATCGGCATCTCGAATCGGTGTGCCGGTCTCGCGGGCGACCTCCCGGGTCAGCGACTCGGCCTCGCGCAGCAGACGTTCCACGTCCCCATCGCCCGGAGCCGTCAGATGTGAGTTGGATTCCGATTCCGCCACGCGCGCACCGTCCTCGTTTGGTCTTGCAACCTCTTAAGGCTATCGGTGCATGGGAGGCCCTCGCTGCATGGCCGGCACGGCCGCTTGTGCGGAGTGGGCGATCCGCACACGATTCCGCCATGCGCCGCGATCGATTCCAC
>CAYXEY010000352.1:0-5982 GCA_964464105.1 uncultured Planctomycetaceae bacterium | reverse complement strand
GGGCGTTTTTTTTTGGAATGATTCCGCTGTGAGGCGGATCAGAAAATGAAAACCCCGGTCAGGCGCAATGCAGCGGCCTCGACCGGGGTTTTTCAATGCAGTCTTGAGTTTTCTCAGCGATAGGCGCGCTTAGGTGGTGCAGCCGAGGGCTGAGTACACGATGCTCGTGACGTTGGGCACCGGGATGCCCAGGAAGCTGAAGGCACCAAAGATGCTGTTGACGATCTGCTGGGCCAAGTTCAGGAACGGGGCCACCACGGAACAAAGACTTGCCATTGTGAATTCTCCTGTAGGATTGTTCTCATGCCCGCCGGCCCACCCGGCACTCTCCAAGCTCACCTACGGGCTTCAGAAAAAATCGGCCAAACCCGACGAAACGCGTCAGGCAATCTCATCATACGATACAAATCCACGGACGTGAAAAATCGGACTTTTTTTTTGTTCCGAGAATGGACCTCTCCAGACTTTCAGAACAGGGGTGCCGCAGTCCGCAAACCGAATTACACCCTATAATGACGCAACAGCCCCATAAACGTCAAGTCTGATCCGATTCCGGCTTTTCATTGTGGTGCTCTATCGGACCGAATAATAACCGGTCTGCCGGGACCGGGACCAAGATGTTCTTGCCCCCCGGGGGACAGGATGGTACGATAGCCGTTCTTTTACAAAAACCGGTCTGCGACGTGTGCAGTTCGGCGGCCTTTTGATGCCCCACGCCGGCGACGGACCTTTTGCAGGAGCTACCAGGCATGGGCGCAGTGACGGACACCTTGAAGGATTCAGCGCGTGAAGCAATGAGCAATTCGCCTCTTTCTAAAATGCGAAACGTCGGCATCTCGGCCCACATCGACTCGGGCAAGACCACGCTGTCGGAGCGCATTCTTTTTTACGCGGGCCGTATTCACCAGATCAAAGAGGTCGGCGGCGAAGGCGCCACCATGGACCACATGGAGCTGGAGAAGGAACGCGGCATCACCATCACCAGTGCCGCGACCACCGTTGAGTGGGGCGACAGCCAGATCAACATCATCGATACGCCCGGCCACGTGGACTTCACCGTGGAAGTCGAGCGGTCGCTGCGCGTGCTGGATGGCGCGATCCTGGTGCTCTGCGGCGTTGCCGGAGTGCAGTCGCAGTCCATCACGGTTGACCGGCAGATGAAGCGCTATGGCGTGCCCCGCATTGCGTTCATCAACAAGCTCGATCGCAGCGGCGCCGATCCGGTCAACGTCATCCAGGGCCTGGAGAGCAAGCTCGATCTGAACACGGTTCAGTTGCAGCTTCCGATCGGCCTGGGCAACGATCTCGAAGGCATCATTGATCTCATCAAGATGAAGGCCGCCTACTTCGACGGCGAGAAGGGCGAGAAGGTCCGCTGGGAGGAAATTCCCGCGCACATGAAGGACGAGGCCGCCAGCGCCCGCACCGGCATGCTCGACGCGCTCAGCCTATACGATGACGAACTCCTCGCCATGATGCTCGAGGAAAAGCCGGTTCCCGAAGAGTTTATTCACTCAATCCTGCGCCGCGGCACCATTGCCAGCCAGTTGTGTCCGGTGCTGATGGGCTCAGCCTACAAGAACAAGGGTGTGCAGCTCCTGCTGGATGCCATTGCCCGATACCTCCCGTCGCCGTTGGATCGCGAATACTTCGCCCTCGACGTCGACAACGATGAGGCCGAAGTGCCCCTGGCCAGCGACCCGGATCAGCCGCCGGTCGTGCTCGCCTTCAAGCTGGTCGAAGAGACCTTTGGTCAGCTCACATACATGCGTATTTATCAGGGCACGATTCAGCGCGGCGAGCGATACACGTTGACGCGAACCCGGAAGCAGTTCCGTTTTGGCCGCATTCTGCGAATGCACGCCAACGATCGCGAAGAACTCGAAAAGGCCGGCCCCGGCGAGATCGTCGCAGTGGTCGGAATCGACTGCATCTCCGGCGACACCTTCGTCGGCGAAGGCCTCAACTATTCGCTCGAGTCCATGCACGTCATGGATCCGGTCATCTCCCTCTCGGTGGCGCCCAAGAAGACGGCCGATCGCGACAAGATGGCCAAGGCGCTCAACCGCTTCTCGCGCGAAGACCCGACCTTCCACGTTGCCACCGACCAGGAGACCGGCGACACCGTCATCTCCGGCATGGGCGAGTTGCATCTCGACGTGTATTGCGAACGCATTCGCCGCGAGTACAAGTGTGAACTCGAGGTCGGAGCGCCGAAGGTCAGTTATCGCGAGTCGCCATCGCAGACCGTGGATTACAATTACAAGCACAAGAAGCAGACCGGTGGTTCGGGCCAGTTCGCCCACATCGTCGGCAAGCTGGAGCCGCTCCCCGAGGGCAGCGAAAAGGACTACGAGTTCGAAAACAAGGTCTTCGGCGGACGCATTCCGACGGAGTACATCCCCTCGGTCGACAAGGGCTTCCAGTCCATGATGGCCAAGGGCCCGCTGGCCGGATACCAGATCGTCGGCGTGAAGATGATTTTGGAGGATGGCTCGTCGCACGCGGTCGACTCGTCCGACATGGCCTTCCAGATCTGTGCCCGCGATGCTTTCCGCGAGACCTTCCTGCGGAGCAAGCCGGTGTTGCTGGAGCCGATCATGAAGGTGCAGGTGGAGACGCCGAACGAGTTTCAAGGCTCGATCATCGGCGACCTGTCCAGCCGGCGCGGCATGATTCAGGCGACCGAATCGCGCGGTCCGCTTACGATCATCAATGCCGACATCCCGCTGGCCCGCATGTTCGGCTACGCGACGGATGTCCGCTCGCAGTCGCAGGGCAAGGCGACCTTTACGATGGAGTTTGGGTATTACAAGCGCGTTCCGAACTCGATTCAGGAAGAGATCATCGAGAACGCGAAGAAGAGCAAGAAGTAGTCAGTTGTCAGTTTGAGAACTTTTTTCGACGGAGTCGAACCATGCACGAGCGATTCAGCGAGCGCGCCCGACGGGCGATGGCCCTGGCCAATCAGGAGGCCATCCGCCTGCATCACGATTACATCTCGCCCGTGCATATCATGCTGGGCATCCTTTCCATGGGCTCATCGGTGGCCACCGTGGTCCTGCGAAACCTCGACATTGACCTCGAGACCCTCCGGTCGGAGATCAGCAAGGCGATCGAGCCTGGCAACAAGCAGTTGAACCAGACCAAGATGGCCCAGCGCGAGGACACCCGCGAGGTCATCGCATTCGCCATCGAAGAGGCCCGTAAGCTCGGTCACAAGTACGTCGGCACTGAGCACCTCCTGCTCGGCTGCTTGCGCGAAGGCCACAATCAGGCTGCGCAGATCCTGTCCAACCGCAAGGTGCGGATCGAGATCATGCGCGAAGAGGTCCTTACCCTGCTGCGATCGAGCAAGGATGAGGACCATGCCGGACCGGCCCTGGGTCACGATCCGCTCGAGTGGGTCCACCAGCAGGAACTGGCCAAGGCGTTTCGCTCACCCAACTTCTGGCACCGGCTCATCATGGCTGCCGATTCGGCCAACCGGCTGGGTCACGGCGAGATAAGCGATGAGCATCTGCTGCTGGCCATCCTCCGCGAGCCGAGCGGCTATGTGGCACAGATTCTTGCCGAAAAGGGCGTCACCGCCGACTGGGTCCGCGACCGGCTGACTCGCTCGCAGGCGCTCTAATCGGGCCGGGCAGTCTTAATTCACCGACTATTCAGCACCTTCGGAAACGGGTTCGAACCTCCCGCGCCCGCTTTGCGCCTTGGGTAATTTCCGCTTTTTTCTTTATTTTCGTGTGAGACTACCGCCCATTTCGGGTACGTCCTTTTCAGGAATGCTGGAATTGGGAGGCGCATCCCGTACTCTTTATGCGTCGATCTGATCTGCTCCGCCCAGGTGCGGGACGGTGCGGGCCATTCCGTTTTGTATCCATGATTGAGGGGCGAACAATGACATCGAATATGGCTTTTCGTGGCAAGCGTGCGCGGCGGTCTCCTGTTGGCTTGATTTTCTGCGTCGCAGCGGTCACAGGCGCGACATCCGCCGGCCTGGTGCGGGCCGATTTCAATTATCCCAACTTCAGCAGCGTGGCTGGGCTGACGCTCAATGGCGATGCGTCGCAGGCGGGTAGTGTTCTGCAACTCACGCCAAACCTCGAAGGCCAGGCGGGCAGCGCGTGGCGCACGGCCGAGAGGGCCCACCTGGCCGACGGATTCGACACCACCTTCTCTTTCCGAATGGCGACGGACGGGGCGGATGGCATGGCGTTTGTCATTCAGGATGAGTCCTCGGTTGCGGTCGGAGGAGGAGGGAGCGGGCTTGGCTTTGAGGGGATGCCGCGCAGCCTCGCCATCGAACTGGATACATTTGGCTTTTTCCCAGAGACGGATAACCACGTTTCCGTGCAGACACGGGGGAATTCTGATAACAGCCCCGAAGACATCTATTCGCTTGCGCAATACAACGCGTCCCAGAATCTGAACGACGGCAATACCCATAGCATGACCATTCGGTATCGGCCCGGGTTCCTGCTGGTGTTCCTGGATGGCAGCATCGCGCCGATCATCAACATCCCGCTCGATCTCACCAACATTGACGGCGACGACATCCTGGACGGTTCCGGAGATTCGTGGGTGGGCTTTACCGCGGGTACCGGCGGCGTCTTCGAAACCCATGAAGTGCTCAGTTGGAGTTTCGATGAAACAAGCGATCCCTTGCCGGTGGGCGGGTGCTGCACTGCGACCGGGTGTGTCGCATCTGACGCACGAAATTGCGGCCCCGGTATCGGTGGCCACTACGCAGGCGACGGCACCGACTGCGGCACGGTGAATTGCTCTGGCGCCTGCTGCTACATCGACGGCTGCTTCTGGCCCGCGACGATTCAAAGCTGTGCCGACGAGCCCGGCACATTCATGGGCGTCGGGACTGAATGTCCAGGCCTCACGTGCATGGGTGCATGCTGCACTCCGATCGGCGAGTGCATCCTGGCGAGTCAGGAGAATTGCCTTACGCTTGAGCTGGGCGCCTTTCACGGCGCCGGGTCTTCGTGCGTGCCCATGCCCTGCCCGCTTCCGCAGGTGGGCGGCTGCTGCGACAACACCAACGAATGCCTGATGAAGACGCAGGCGCAATGCACCACCGACAACGGCACCTGGTTTGGACAAGGCACCTCATGTTTCGACGTCAATTGCTTTGACGTTCCGCCGCCCTTCGGTGCATGCTGTCAGCCGGGTGGAGGGTGCGTTGAGGCCGTCGCCCAGTTTGCTTGTGAGCATTACAACGGCACGTACAATGGTGACGACAGTCTTTGTATGAGTTCTGTCTGCTCCGTTCCCTGCAATTGCCTGGGTGTGACGCCCATCAGCGGAATTCAGTTTTTCAATGACTCAACCACGGGCCTGCCGACCTGCCTCGGTTCGGCTTGCAACGCCGCCGAAAGCAATTCGCCCGCAAAGGTCTATTCGCTCACTGCAGGGGCTGGCGGCACGGTCCTGATCAATACCTGCAACGGGGCGAACTTCAACACCGTCATTTCCGTGCACAGCGGATGCCCGATGACCAATGCAAACCTGGTCACTTGCGATCACGAGGTCTGTGACCTCGGTGCGCAAGTCATGTTCTGTGCTGATCAAGGCCACACCTATTACATTCGGGTCGGCGGCGTCGGCGGGGCGTCAGGCGACTACTCACTCCTGCTGATCGAATTCACCGCTGGCATCAAAGAGGGGCCATTCCAGAATCCGGCCAACGGACACTGGTATTACCTCACGCAATCCGGCACTTGGACCGCAAACGAACAAATCGCGATTTCGAAGGGCGGACATCTTGCAACGATCAACGACGCCGCCGAAAACGCCTGGGTCATTTCCAATTTGACGACCCTGGTCGGCGGCGGCGTGATGATCGGCATCAATGATGCGGTGACCGAAGGTTCCTTCGCCTGGGCCAGCGGCCAGCCGGTCACTTATACCAACTGGCTATCCGGACAGCCGGACGACGGCGTCGGAAGCGGAGAAGACTTTGGTTTCCTG
>CAYXEY010000351.1:1933-5998 GCA_964464105.1 uncultured Planctomycetaceae bacterium | reverse complement strand
TCATCGGCGTCCGTAGCCGCGACTTCGAGGAGTTCGGACTGTCCGACGACGTGAAGATCGCGGTGGATGACAAGGACATCAAGCGCGCCAACCAGATCATGTCGTATCCGTGGTTCAAGGGGAAGAAAGAGTGGGAGAAAGAAATCGCGGCGATGCTCAAGCACGGCTTCAAGATGGAAGTCGAATCGCTGCTGACCAAGAGCATTTCATTCGTGACCGAGACCTACGTCCCGGAGCGGCTCAAGCAGCGGAGTTTGTGGCTCGATTGATTCCTTGCACGGGACGGAGGGGTGAAGGGACATAGGGACAAAGTGAACTCAATCCACTTCGTCCGCCGAATCAATGGCATGGACTCAACGAGTTGCATTGAAACCCTTGCACTGCCAGCGGCTGACGATGACCTGACCGCTCTTTCCAATGCGCTGGTCGACGCAGTCGAGTCGGGCGCGGCGGTGAGTTTCATTCAGCCGGTAAACACCGATCTCGTACGCAAATGGTGGCAGAGCACGCTTGCATCATTTCATCCGCGAGGCGTCGTGCTGGTGGCGCGCGATTCAAACAATGAGATCGTCGGCACCGTGACGCTCCAGCCCGCCTGGGCCCCAAATCAACCACACCGCGCGGAAGTCTGCAAGCTGATCGTGCATCGCAAATTCCGCGGCGCGGGAATTGGCCGGCGATTGATGGAGGCGGTCGAGCAGGCAGGCCGCAAAGCCGGCTTCACGCTGCTCACCCTCGATGCCCGGGCCGGCGGCACAGCCGACAAGCTCTACGCCAAACTCGGCTGGACCCGCGTGGGCATCATCCCGCGCTATGCCATTGACCCTGACTGCAAAGGCCTGCACGACACGGTGATTTACTACAAAGAGCTGCGCTGATCTGAGTTAATGCGCGTTACTGAGCGATGATCTTCACTCGATCCACGAAGCGCGATCGCGCGACGCGTTTCGCTGTACCGCCCGGCGGCGTCAGGTAGATCGCGCTGCCGTTGGTGTGCAGAATCGTGCCGTCATCCGCAAGGTCGTACGCCACCACACCCGTCGCCAGCGTCTCTTCGTTGCCATCCGGTCTCCGCCGGACCAGCGCCCATGACGACGGCACCAGCGACGGGTCGGCGTCGGGCTTGGCGTAACGCATCGAGCGATCAACCTCCACCCAGCGGCCCCATAGCAGAATGGACCGCTTGTCCGGCCCCTGCCGCTGCGGCCCGCCTGAAGTAATCAGCGGCTTGCGCGAGAAGAACATCGAGAACGCGTTGAAGAAATGCACCACCGCACGGGCCATGCGGAAGGGAAACGCCGCGATGTCACCCGCGACCTTTAGCGGCGACGTGCCCGCACGCAATTGATACGGACGTCTGATGTAATAGAGCGCCCCGTCGGCGGACATGCGCGGGGCGATGTAGTCGAACGCCTCGTGCTCCAGCAGCATCTTCAAGTCACCGGTCTCAAGATCGAGCTGGCTGATCGCGCACGGGCCGAAGCCGAAGATCATCCCGTTCTCGTGCCGTCCGATGCCGGCGGTTTGAAAGACCAACGTGCGGCCGCGGCCGGCCACCCAGCTCGGGGCCTCGTCCATCGAGTCGCCGCTGGTGACTTCCTTGAGTTTTCCGCCCTCAGCATCCATCACGCCTATGTTGGTCGCCCCGCCGCCGACGCCAAGCGTGCAGGCGAGTTCCGCTCCATTTGAGCTGATCGCCAGATCGCGCAGGTCGAGCTGCTGGCGGTGAAGTAGTCGCCGCTCATAACCGGTGGCAGCATCGAAATGAAACAGCCCGCCGATCAGATCGGTCTGCAGCGAATAGAACATTTCGCCGGACTTGGGCCCGCGGCACACGCCGGTGAAACGAAGCGGACGTTGCTGATCGTCAGGGATCGGCATCTCGGCCATGGCCATCGGTTGCTGGGCCGAGTTGAAATTCCACATCATGCCCTGATTGCGAAAGCTGTTTCGTTCGCGGGAGAGGGCGCGTCGCTCCTCGTAGGTGCGAATGAACTCGCTTTCAATCTGCCGGGCCTCGCCGCCCGCGGTGGCGCGGTACAGCTTGCCGTCGGCCAGAAAGGCAATCGTGGAAGTTGCGGTCATGGTTCGGTCGGTTCCGCTGGAGATCGATATTTTGTCATTCGTCTGAGCCGCCCAATAAGCTGATGATTGTAACGAGGAGCCGGGCGCCATGCCGAAGCAGCTCACTCCAGACTTGGGTGCCATGCCGACCGTCGTTACGTCGGCATGCGGCAGGCGAGAGAATCTCCGAATTGTCGACCCAATTCGCCGATGCATCGTGAATACAGCCGCGCTGCTTCGTTGGATTGGAATGTCATGCCTTCCTCCGCCCCGCTCTCCATCCGCGACTACGCCGCCTACCTGATCGGCAGCCGCCAGGCGATCCTGCGAATAGCGACATCGAAGGGCGCGGTATGGATCGGAGCATTATTCGTACTTTCGGCAGGACTGGCCCGCGAATACGACGGCGAAGACCTCCGCGCCGAGCCGTGGCATCTGCTGATTCCGTTCGGGGCCTCTCTCGTCACATCATTCGTAATATTCACCGCCGTCTGGCTCGCGGGACGCAAGCGCCGCCTCGGGCCGATGCCCTTCTGGAAGTCCTATCGCGGATTTCTATCGCTGTATTGGGCGAGCGCCCCACTGGCTTGGCTGTATGCGATTCCCTTCGAACGGATGCTGCCGATCATCGCGGCTATCAAGGCGAATTACGCATTGCTGCTGATTGTCTCAATCTGGCGCGTGCTACTGATCACCCGGGCAATTGCGGTCGTCAATAGCTGTCGATTCGTGTTTGTGCTGCCAATCGTCACGCTGATCTCTTCCATGGTCGCACTGGCTGCGGCCATGACCGTCCCGGTGCCCATGCTGGCCCTGATGGGCGGCATACGTCCGCCCGAGGATGAGATGCTCACCCTTTCGCTGACGCACAACGCCGGTTGTGTCGCATTTCTCGGTATCCCCGTGTCGATGGTGTGCTGCATCGCCGTGTCGCGACGCTGGCGGCGCTGGCGCTTTCCGCGCGACGTGCTCGCGCCGACAGGCCTTGCAAGGACTTTGCCGGCGTTTGCATTGTTGACGATTGTCGCCTGGATCCCCGCGCTGCCCGGATCGCAGTTGGAGCAACGCAATCGTCGGCTTGTCGAACAGGCCGTCGCCGATCGGCGTCATGCGGATGCCGTCCAGATTCTCAGATCACATCCCCGCGCCGATTTCCCACCCCACTGGCGGCCACCGCCGTGGGTCACCCGGTCACCTCATGAAATGGACGCCGTTCTCCTGCTGGATGAGGCGGAGCGACAAGGCGCGCCTGTTTGGGTCATCGATGCGTACTACGACACGACCTACCGCCTGGTCAAAGGCTATGTACTGCGAATGATTTCTGAGAAACCGCATCTTGAGGCGCTAGTGCGATTGGCCGAACGCGATGATGCCATTGTGGAGGCAATAGAACGGTACTTGGGCTCATCAATATCGGCTTCGCAACCAGCGGACGTCGGCGCGCGTCGAGCGGGCGTTATTGCGAACCTGCGGCTCCAGAGCTCGTTACGTTAACCGCCGGCCACTTCCACATCCTCAATCGCCAGATACAGCGCATGCGTTCCCTTCCGGCCGTGCCCGGCACTGGCGGCCCTTTGATATAGACGCTCGGCGAGTTCAAGCCCAGGCAGCGACAAACCCCTCCGCCGCGACTCCTCCAGCGCGATGCCCAGATCCTTGATGAAATGTTCCACATAGAACCCCGGATCGAAATTCCCCCCCACTATCCGCGGAGCCAAGTTCTCCAACGTCCAACAACCCGCAGCGCCCGGGCGGATCGATTGCAGCATCGTGTCGAGATCAAGCCCGGCCCGCTTCGCATACACCAGCGCCTCGCACACGCCGATCATCGTCCCCGCGATCACGATCTGGTTGCACATCTTTGCGTGTTGCCCCGCCCCCGGGCCGCCCTGCCGGATGATGTTCTTGCCCATGACCCCCAGCAGCGGACGCACGTCCTCCACGGCGGCCGCGTCGCCGCCGACCATGATCGACAGCGTCCCGGCGATGGCGCCCTTGTCA
>CAYXEY010000351.1:0-1923 GCA_964464105.1 uncultured Planctomycetaceae bacterium | reverse complement strand
CTCCCGAAACCGGCGCGTCTATCGCTGCCGCGCCGCGGGCCGCGGCTGCTTCGGCAATCCGCACCGCCAGGCTCGGCCGCGTCGTGGTCATGTCGATCAGCGTCATGCCGGGCCGCACGTGAGACATCAGACCCGCTTCACCGAAATAGACTTCCTCGACGTCCGCCGGAAAACCGACCATCGAAACTACGATCTCGCAATGATCCGCCACGCGCCACGGCGAATCGGCCCACACCGCTCCAGCGGCCAGCAGCAGCTCGGCCCGCGATCGCGTACGCGTGTACACCGTCACCGGGAAGCCCGCCCGCAGCACGTGTCCGCACATGGAGGCGCCCATGACGCCGACGCCGACCCACCCGATTCGCGTTTGCCCCATGATCACGATGCTTGCTCCTCGGAAGACCCAATCCCGTTGCGCGATCAACCGGCCTGAGGACAGGCCGGCTCTGTTCGCCGGCATTTTACAAGCAACGGGCGGACACAGGCGATGCTACAATGTGCGGCCGCACTTGTAGCCCCAATCGGAATCACCGCCGCATGTACTCACCTGATCGCCGCAAGTCCTTGACCTCGTTGATCGCGCTGACTGGCATTCTTCTTTTTGTGTGCGGAGTCGCCGTGCCCGGCTGCTCGCAGACACGGGACGATGAGGTCATCGACGATGGCGTGATGGCTGCATCGCCGGAGAACTCAGCCAATTCGACAACCACGCAGCCGGCGCTCGGCGCGACTGACAGCGCCGGATGGCCCGCTCAATGGGCCTCGCGCAAATTCTTCGATCGCCCCACCGCGTTCATATATGCTGCCAGCGCCACGGGTGCGCGCGAGGCCGAGCAGGTCATGCAGGACGCCATGCGCGATTTCCTGGAGTTCACGGGCGCCGCTTCGTCCAAGGGCCTGATCATCGTCACCGACGCCAAGGATCCGCTGCCGGCCGACGCCCCGCAGCTTGCCCAGATCATTTCCAATCGATTGCGTTCCTATCGCACCGCCACACAGCCCGCGGCCCAGCCGACCCTCTCCGATCCTGATGCCGAATGGATGCGACAAAAGAAAAAATTCGACGACGCGGGCCTGCCGATCGATGCCCTGCTGCGCATCCTGCCGTGCGGCGTGCTGAAGGATGATCTGACCGGCAAGCTCGGATTGCCGACGCACGTCGCGATGCAGACGCCGTGGGCGGCCATCGTGCCCACCCGCGCGGCCTGCAAGCGCTCGGCCCACGAGTTGACCAAGGCGATCATGAAATCCAAGGAAGTCACGCTCGGACAGCGGCTGCTCATGGCCCCGTGGCTTCCGATGATGGAATCGATGATGACCGACGAACTGGCCGCCGAGCGGGTGGTGACGCTGTTCAACGAAGACGCCCTGAGCCGGACGAACTGGGATCCGACTCGCAAGCAGGCGTACATCGGGGATTATCGCGAGACCAAGAACCGCGAGCGGCAAAAGCGGATTTCGTCGCATGAAAAGGAACTGAAGGCCAAGGGCGCGCCGACTTCGCAGCCAGCGGGCCAGCCTTGATATCTATTTTCGTCGTAGTTGAGCGGTGCCAAATGAAAAACGTGCTGGTCTTCGTGATTACAATATTGGCAGCGTTGGTGTTCGGAATGGACGAACAACCAACGTCACGTCGTTCAGAACCTGGTGTGTCTGAGCGTGCCACTTCAGGGCCGACAGTTGTAAAGATGATTATTGATCTCAAATCACCCGAGGAACAACTTGAAACCCTGGCACCGTCAATCCCACCTGAACAATTCTCCTGGACCTTGCGGTTGGATGAATCAAAGGCAATCGAGTGGCTGAAGTCGCACCGTCCGGAAATCAAGCGGCGCGACGCCAATGGTCTGACTGCGCTTCATTGGGCAGCGCGACTTGGAAAATTGAGACTTGTTGAGGAGTTGATCAAGCAGGGCGCTTCTA
>CAYXEY010000350.1:0-6039 GCA_964464105.1 uncultured Planctomycetaceae bacterium | reverse complement strand
CCTGGCCATTCACGGACTGTCCTTCGGATTCACCCCGGGCTCGCCGATTATTCGCGATTTGTCTTTTTCAATCGACCCGGGCCAGACCCGCGTCATTTCGGGCCCCAGCGGCTCCGGAAAGACCCTGCTCGCCGAGTTGCTGCTCGGCATGCGCGCCCCCACTCAGGGACGCATCGAACTCGACGGTGTCGATTATCGCGAATGGAATCTCACGGCCCTGAGGGAACAGGTCACCTGTGCTCGCGAGGCCGAGGTCTTCGAAGACACCATTGAGCAGAACATTCGCATGGGACGCGCCGAGCTGTCCACCGATGCGGTTTACACCGCCCTTGATCAGGTCGGCTTGCTCGAATCGATTCACCAACTCCCCGAGGGCATCGGCACGCGGCTCTGCCACCTCGGCAGCCCGCTTTCCAGCGGACAACTCCGCTGCCTCATGGTGGCCAGGGCCCTGGCCCTTCGACCGCGACTGCTCATCCTCGATAGCGTTCTCGATGAAATCGATGAAAAGGCACGCATCAAGTTGATCCAATCGCTCAACCAGGATCATCCAAACCTCGCCGTGCTCGTGCTTACTCGACAGGCGGATCTCATTGCCGGCGACAGACCGGCCATTCAACTGAGTGCAGCCTCGGGCGTATCCGCTTAGCAGCGAGACCATCGGACGGCGGCGAAAAAGGCGGACAAGTGTATGGCAGAACAAGTCGCACAAGATCGAAACAACCTGGGTGCCGCCTTTACGTCGCTGGCGCTGGTCGCGCGCCCCAAATGGGTCAGACCGTTGGGTCTTCTCCTGGGCATTCTTTTCATGGCAATGCCGATCGGCATGATCTGGCTGCCGTGGCAACAGAACATCCGCGGATGGGGTCGGGTAACCGCCATGGCGCCGCTCGAACGACAGCAATCGATCAAAGCCCCCATCAGCGGTCGCGTGGTCCGCTGGTGGGTGAAGGAGGGATCGCCGGTCCAGGAAGGCGATCGGCTCGTGGAGATCTCCGATATCGACCCCGCGTTCATGGAGCGACTGGTCACGCAACGCGATGCACTGCTCGCCAAGAACGAGCGTAGCCGCGACAAGATCACTTCCTATGACCAGCACATTGCCAACCTCGCCTCCACCCGCGACCTCTCGGTCTCCGCCGCTGCGTTTCGCGTCAGCATGGCGCGCGAAAAACGCCGCGCCGCCGAGGCATCCGCGCTCGCCGCCCGGGCCGGACTCAAGGCCGCGGAAATCCAGTTGCAGCGACATCAGAACCTGGTTCGCGACGGGCTTGTGTCCACACGCGATTTCGATGTCGCGCAACGCGATCATGAAGTGGCCAAGACTTTGGTCGACAGCGCGGACGCCGCCTCCAAGTCGGCCGACGAGGAACTGAAGGGGACGCAGGTGGAGCAGGACCGGCTCGTTGCGGAATTTGGCGCAAGAATTGACTCTGCGAGGGCCAGCCTATTCGAAGCCCAGGCCGAACTACAGGAGTCGCTGGCCAGCCTCGCCAAACTGGAAATCGATGTCTCACGCCAGCAGTCGCAGGTCGTGTCGGCGCCCCGGCCCGGCATCGTGTTTCGCCTTCAAGTCGCTCAGGGCGGAGAAATCGTGAAGGCCGGCGATTCCCTGCTCATCCTGGTGCCTCAGACCGACGACCGGGCCGTGGAATTGTGGGTCAGCGGCAACGACGCCCCCCTGGTCAGGCCGGGGGATCCGGTTCGTCTTCAGTTTGAAGGCTGGCCTGCCGTTCAATTCGTAGGTTGGCCCTCGGTCGCCATCGGGACCTTCGGGGGCAAAGTCGCCCTGATCGACTCCACTGACGACGGTAAAGGGCAGTTTCGCTTGATGGCCATTCCCGATCCCGCGGACCTCCCCTGGCCTGATGTGCGCTATCTCCGCCAAGGGGTTCGAGCCAAGGGCTGGGTTCTGCTGAATCGGGTCGCACTGGGGTATGAAGTCTGGCGCCAACTCAATGGATTTCCCCCGGTCGTCGCCGATACGGAGCCCAAGGCGCTTGACTCCGGGAGCGCTGAAAAGAAATGATTGACTGCTCTCCCGCGTCGTTTTGCGACACGCCTCGTGAAGCCACAAGAAGGAATCGCTCGCGCGGGACCGGAATTGACGGATGCCTGGTCCTTGCGACGATCGCCGGGCTGGCCGGATGCTCGCTTTGGCGCGGCGAGCTTGATCCGCAGATGCAGCGCCGGCTCGAAGACCGACTGCATCGCGTGACGACGGCCCGGCTCAACCCCGCCGCCCGCAGCGGGCCGGTCACCCTGGCTGACGCATTGTCGAAAAGCGCCGCGACGTCATCCGGATCCGCCACCTCGAGGCCCGCGACTTCAGCGACTTCCAGCGTGTCGCTGGCTCTGGCGGACGTCAGACGACTCGTCCTGCAGAACAATCTTGACCTTCAAATTCAGGTGCTTCAGCCCGACATCGCCCGAACGCTGATCAGCGAAGAGACCGCGCGGTTTGACGCCACAATCGGAATTGGCGCTTCTTACTCAAAGAAGGATCTACCGGCCGGGCTGGGCGAGCCTTATCAGATCTCCGACAAGTCCTCGCTGGGCGAGAAAGCCCTGAAGGGACTGAGCGATGTCCAGCAAGGCGTGATCGGGGCTGCCGCCGATGCCCTGGGTCTCAAGTCGTCCGCCAAGTCATCTCCGTCCGACCTCAACGGCCGAATCATCACCTTGAACGACATCGAGCAGCAGAAGCGCAACATCGGTTCGAACATCGGGATTGGAATGCTGCTTCCAACCGGTGCACAGGTGCGGGCGAATCAGTCCTTCGATCGACTCGAAAAACTCTCGCCCTTCTCGGGAGATCAGGACTCGGCGGCCATGCGATTCTCGGTCAGTCAGCCTTTGCTGCGCAGCGCCGGTCCGAATGCCAATCTGGCGTCGATTCGGATCGCACGGCTCAACACCCATGCCGAAACAGCCAAGCTCCGGCTGTTCATGATCCGGCTGCTGGCCACCGCGGAGAAAGCCTACTGGCAATTCGAAACAGCCCGGCGAATCGTCGAAATTCGGCAGCGGCTGCTCGGCGTGGCCGAATCAAATCTCGACATTGCGCGAAAGCGGGCCGGCGAGGGGCTGATCGCGCCGATTGAGACCATCCGTGCGGAAGTCGGGGCGGCGCTGCAACGAGAGGCCCTCATCGTCGCGGAGACGCAGGCCCGCATCCAGGAGCGTGAACTCAAGCGCATTCTGAACATGCCGGGGGTCGAGGTCGATTCAAAAACGGCGCTGGATCCTGCAACCCAGCCCCAGCTTACTTTTTACGAGCTCGATTCCGTGATTCTCTCCTCCGAGGCCGTCGGCAATCGAATTGAGATGCTCGAACTGGAATTGGCCCTTGCGGCGGATGAAGTGCGGATCGGGTATGCGCGAAATCAGATACTGCCGTCAATTTCCCTTGACTTCGATTACGGACTCCTCGATCGAGCCGGATCACCGGGAAGCGCATGGCGGGATGCGTGGGATTTTGACACGGGCGACTACGCCTTTGGCATCAAGGGTGAAATCCCCGTGACCAACGAGCTGCGAAAGGCCCAGCTTCGCCGCGCCAGGCTTTCGCGCGCGCAGCGCCTAGCGACCCGCGCGGCCCGCGAGCTGGCGATTCGGCAGGAAGTATTGGATGCCCTTGATCTGTTGAACCAGAACTGGCAGCGCATCATTGCCGCCCGTCAGACCGTTATCGCCGCGGGCAAGACATATGAGGCTGAATTGCGACAGTTCGATCAGGGCGGTCGGACAATGCGTGAAGTCTACGAGTCGCTTGCTCAACTCGGCGACGCCCAGGCACGCGAGGCCCAAGCCGTGCTCGCCTACCAGGTGTCGCTCGTCGACGTCGCGTTCGCCACGGGCACATTGATGGGACACGCCCGCGTGGATTTCGAGGGCGTCGCAAAGAGATCGCCGTTGCCTCGAAAGTCCGTTGCAGAGTCGTCAGACCCGCGTTTCACGACCCGCGTGTTCTCAAATCAATACGAGTGAACCGCAAGAATTACGTCATGCGCCGTATTATGGGCCTCGGCGACCCCCACGCTGATCGTGCGGAATGGGTATTAATGGAAGCAGTTAAGAACTCCTCGGTCACTCCTTAGCATTAGTTCTCGCTCGATTCCACGATCTAATTCGTCAATCAATTTGATCGACGGGCCGATAGTCCTACGGAATTCCAGCATGCCTTATTGGCTGGCCCGTCGAGGATTTGCCCGACATGCACTTCAAATCGCGACTCACGCATCGCCCTCTCGATGGGGCCCCCCTGCCGACTCGCCGCCAACCCGGCATGATTGCGACAGGCGCCCTTCTCGTCGTTTGTGGTGCTGTGATCGTGTGCTCTTTCGGTGTGCTGGAGCGTTATGCAGCGACCCCGGGCAATCCTGGTACGCCGCAAGCACAATGGCCGGCACAGAGTTCGTTACCAAGATCGGACACGCTTCCAACGCTGATCATGTTGGCCCATCCCAGGTGTCCATGCACGCGATCCAGCATCGGTGAACTGGCCATCGTCATGCGACACTGCATCGGTCGCGTAGCCGGATACGTGGTGTTCTTCCGTCCGGGCGACGCGCCGGAGGGCTGGGAGCAGACCGACCTGTGGGACAGCGCCGCAGCAATTCCCGGCATCAAAGTCGTCACCGATATCAACGGACAGGAAGCCCGACTTTTCGGCGCCGAGACTTCCGGCGCGGTGGTCCTCTACGACTCTGCCGGACGTCTCATTTACTCAGGTGGAATCACGCGCTCACGCGGCATGTCCGGAGAGAGTGACGGCCGCCGTTCCATCATTGATCAGATCATCGGTGAAACCTCTGGCCTGGCCTCCGCGCCGGTATACGGCTGCCAGCTGTTGGATTCCATCAAAGAGGCCGCATGCTGCCGGCCCGGGAACAAGGTGCCTGTTTGCAATCGCTAAATCCGACAGATCGAATTCGGGATCGGGCCGCAGAGATCCTCGCGGCGCACCAGCAGTCGATTTATCGCCGAACCGATCGGATGTTCGCCATTCTCATGGCGGTGCAGTTCGTCGCGGGAATCATCGCAGCCCTGGTCATCTCCCCACGATCCTGGGAAGGAAGCACGAGCAGCGTTCACATTCACGTCTGGGCCGCCCTGATCCTGGGTGGTCTCATTTCTGCATTGTCGATCGCAATGGCCATCACCCTGCCGGGACGATTTGTCACCCGATGCGTGATTGCTTCAATGCAAATGCTGAGCGCCGGACTCTTGATTCACCTGTCAGGAGGCCGAATCGAGACACACTTTCATATCTTTGGTTCTCTCGCATTCCTGGCGTTTTACCGAGACTGGCGCGTCTTCATTCCAGCCACATTGGTCGTGGCCCTCGATCACCTGATCCGCGGCATTTATTGGCCCGAATCGGTCTACGGCATACTCAGTTCAACACCGTGGCGATCGCTGGAACATGCCGCATGGGTGGGTTTTGAAGATCTCTTCCTGATCTATTCATGCGTGCAGAATGTCCGCGAAATGCGTGAGATCGCCCAAAACCGGGCCGCGTTGGAGGATACAAACAACCTCATCGCCGTGGAAGTGAAACGCCAGACCGCGGAGCTGACACAACAATCCCAGGCGCTCAGGCAGGAAGTCTCGGATCGAATCGCCGCCGAAGCCGAGCGTGAAAAACTACATCGCCAGCTGCTCGAGGTTTCACACGAGGCCGGCATGGCCGAGGTCGCCACCAGTGTGCTCCACAATGTCGGCAACGTGCTTAACAGCGTAAACGTTTCCGCGACTCTGGTGTCCGATCAAATACGCCACTCCGAGGTCACCGGCCTGCTGAAGCTCAGGGATCTGCTCAAGGGCGAGCCCGATCCGCACGCATTCCTCGCCCAGGACGAACGTGGCAAACTGGTGCCGGGCTTCCTCATTGAACTGGCCGATCATCTGAATCACGAACGGGATCACACACTCACCGAACTCAAGTCGCTCAGCCACCATGTGGAACATATCAAGCAAATCGTAGATGCCCAGCAGTCCTTTGCCGGCAAGGCCGGAATCGAGGAAGAGCTCGAT
>CAYXEY010000349.1:0-6056 GCA_964464105.1 uncultured Planctomycetaceae bacterium | reverse complement strand
CGACCCCAAGGGCGACGAGGTGCTGCCGGTGTTCACCCGCGGCGACGGCCACCTGCTTATCGCCGATCGGTCCGAACCGCACGGTCAGATCGCGTCCAAAGAGCAGTTCCGCCTGCTTGAGCGCTTCAATATTCACGCCCGCGCCGGCGAGCAGCTTGGGGTCAACAGTAATCGTGTCTATTTTTCGACCCTGGATGACCTCGGCCTCGGTGCGATGAATGATCGCCTTCTTGATGCCGTCGAATTCGGGATCGTTCGAAACCGCCAGGATGGTGCGGTAGAGTTTGCGCAGGCCATCCATCATCCGCGCCGGGTTGTCGGTCTCCAGCACCAGCGCAGCTGCGAGCGTCGATCGATTCGGACCCGGGATCATGGAGACTGAAGCGGCATATCGACTCACATCGCGACCGATCGCGGCACATTCATTCAAGACCGGCCCGGCCGAAACCGACGTCAGCGCGCTTTCGGTGGCATACCACAACATGCCGGCCAGCACTGCGGGATCTTTGCCGGACGCGCCGGCGCGATTCACAAAGCCGCCGGCACAAATGAGAAAATCCTCGCGCGGCAGCCATTGCACCAGCAGATCGTCGGACGACTTGCAACCGCCGTAGTACTTGGCCAGTTCGCTGTCCTTCGCCGCGGTGTTGAGCCATCCGAGCCAAAGTCCCTTCTCATCCAGGGTGACGCCGATATCGAGCGACTCGATCTCTTTTGCCGTGGCGATCCATTTTTCAATCTGTCGCGGATCGCCTGGCATGGACCCGGCAGCCAGCGCGGCCATGCCGGCGATTTCGTCGCCATAAGCCTTCAGTCCCGCGCCGAGCGCGACGCTGGCAAACACGTCGCTCCGCGCAAGCATTTCGGCTCGCTCCTTTGAGAACGAATCAGCGATGCGTTTTTCGCTGGTGAGAATCTCCCGGCAACAGGCCTCGCTGGGGCTGGCCAGCACATACTTGTCGAGCGCTTTGGTGAAGATGGTCTCGCCGGCGAGGTTGCAGGGCGTCAAACCATCGACCACATCGCCGGGCTGCAACTTGGCGATCAACGCCGCGGGGTCCATGGCCGGCACGAGAAAGGCCACCGCCTTCTCGCCCATCTCGCGGATGTTCAGGGCGATGACGCAGATGGGCCGAGACCCGTCGAAGGCCGTCGCAATGGGCAGCATGGCCATCAGCGACGATCTGATGGGCGGAATGTCCAGCCCGAACTCCTTCTGCAACGTCTCGGCCTTCTTGTCGATCTGATCGAGCGATTTGACGACGGCAAATCCCCATGCGTTTGCCGGAACCCATTTGAGAATGGCGGCGGTGTCATCGGCCCCGGCAGGCGAAGCGACTATGAGACCGAACATCACCGCGACAACCGTCACTGATCGAAGAACCGCCATTCGGTCGAGTCGGATGAACATTTTGCAGATTCCCGAAGTCAAACGTTGAAAGGCCGCGAAACACACACGCTCTCGTTACGATAATAGAGCAGAATGACTCCGTGAACGAGTTCCAGGGATGGCCGGGTCCATGATCAAGAAGAAGCTATTGATCTTGCTCCTGGTGGTCCTTTGTCCGGTGTTAACTTGCGTCGCCCTAAACGCAAGAGAGTGGCGACGTGCCACTTACCTCCGTTACCTATCGGCGCGGTGCGAGTGTTTTCGCCGAATGGGCGAATCTGTCCTTAGTTATACTAAAGAGCACGGCGGCGCGATTATGTCAAAAGAGGAAATGATCGCGACTTTGGCGCAGCAATGCACATCCCTGCCGACCATAGGATTCATGGAAGAACCCCCGCCAAGCGAATTTGTATGTCGCGAGATTCCGAATACTAGTCAAGATGGCAATCTGATTTTAGCTTTTGAGCGAATTTCCGCATACGACGACGACTTGATTGTGCTCTACCTGGATGGACATGTCTCCGTTAGTCCGCGGCCGAAAGTGACGCTGGAGCGTGATGATGAGCTACGCAAAAAGTACGGACTTCCTTCTGCGCCCTAGCCAATCGCATCAAACGGACTCCAAAAAATGAATCGGCCCAGTCCGTCGAGAGTCGAAGGACTGGGCCGTCTTGATTTCAATTGATGGCTGGTAAATGGCGAAGAATCACGGAGGCGGCAGCACGGCATAGGCCACGCTGACTGACGAAAACGTTTGCGACGGATCGATCGGATAATTCCACGCCACCAGGTTGTTGCTGCACGACGCGCCCGAGGCGCGGATAGCCTTCAGCTCGGCCAGATTCAGATCAGCCAGCTCGACACACGCCTTGAACACGCCGCCATCCGTGCTGAGCGACAGCCGCTCCTGCACGCTCACGTCGACAATCGTCTCACCCGATACGAATACATACTTGCCATCCGGCGAAACGTCCGCGGCAGCGCCGAAGCCCACGCGGCCATCGCTGGCATCCTCGCCATTCACAAAGGTTCCCGTCGGGTCGACCAGGCTGTTCAAGGTCGTCGGTGTGCCGGTGAGGCAGCGATTCAACACGCTGATGCTGTTGCCGTCATCGCTGGTCTCCTGGGCAAAGAACGCGAAGCGGCTTTCTTCAAATGACACGCCGCGATTGGCCCGTCCCGGATTGCGGGCCGGCTGCGAGAACTGGCCGGTGGTCAGATCCAGCAGGGTGAAGTTCTCATCGTCGTCGAAGAAGACCACCGTATTGCCCTGAATCTGCATTTCGGAATCACCCGTGCCCCCTTCCAGCACGCCGCGGGTGAATTCCTGCGGCGCGGCCGTGGGGCTGGCCACCTCATACAGAAAGAACTGCGTCCCCGCTCGCACGATCATCCGGCCTGCCGTGGCGTCGATGTCCACGCCGCTGATGGATGCATTCGGCTCAAAGTCAAACGGCGTGATCACATAGTTATCGATGTCAGAGATGTCGACAATCTTGATCTTATAACCAGCCCCATCCGTTGTTGTCGTGGTCGCGTTGATGGTCGCGACGAGGTTGCCGTCGACCTCCCAGAGATTGGGCCCGATCGAGCTACCCATGTTGATCGAGGAAGCCGGCATCGGCTCCACTGTCTCGGTCTCAGTGTCGAAGACATAGAGGCTGCCGCTGGTGCGATCGCGGATGACCAGCTTCTTGCCGCTGAAGTGAAAGGCCGACGAATCGTTGTCCATGCCGGAGGGGGCGGGCACTTCCTTGGGCGTGGTCTCGCCGACTTTGATCCATGCGAGAACCGAATTCCCCAGGGCGTTGAACGCAATCACGCCGTCGCCCACGGCCGGACCTCGCTCGGTGGTGGTCGTGGTGGTCAGCTTGACGACAGTGAGCCCGACGCGGCCCGCGGAGTTGTCGTTCGGATCGGGATTGTTGTTGCCCGGCGGGCATTGCATGCCCACACAGGACACGATGGCCAGCACCGTAAACAGGCTCGTTCGCTTGTTCATCTGTTGTCGCTCCTGAAATAACCTAAAGGGACTCCCCTTCAACCGGGCGCAGCCTAACTGCTTTGCGGCGAGATAACAACCCGCGTCGTTAATTTGAAACTGATATTTCTGATGAGTCTATTTAGACGGGGGGGCCGGCGCTTCGTCGCGATAGGGCGCGATCATTTCCGCGGCTAAACTGACCGCGGCCGCGGCATCATCGACACTGATGAGAAACTCGCCGGAGACATAGCGCTCGCCGGCCTGAGCGGACCAGCCGAGGAGCGGGCCCGCTTCGTGGTCCGCGCTCTTCTTGCCCGGCAATTTGATCTGACCCATGCGCGGCTTGTCAGACGGCTTACCATTCGCCGCCGCATCAGCCGCATCATCCGCCTGTCCCGCCACCACGCTCGCGGCCAGGTCGGTCACCCGGCGAAGATCGAGCAGCAGCCAAGCCCTTGCGCCGCGCTGCATCTTGTCCGTCAGTTGCTTGACGCGCTTGTTATTCAGCAGCGGCTGTTCCTGCTCACCGGCCTTGACCAGTTTGATGAAGTCATCGGTTGATTGATTAATACACGACGCAACGCGCTTCTTTCCGACCTGGGCCTGCCGCACGCGGGCGTCGGGACCGTAGACCTCTCTCATTTCCTGCTTGAACTGCGCCCCGCCGATTGACTCACTGAGTTCCACTTCGTTGTACTTTACGCCGTCGCGGCTGAGATCCTTGCCGCAGCCGACAAATCCGCCGGGCGTGATCGCGGCGAGTGCCTCGGACGCATTGGCCTGAATGACGCGCATCTGCTTGAGGCCCGCCTCGGCGTCGTCGAATGCGTAGGATCCGAAGAACTCGAGATGCGGGTCCTCGGAGTTGTCCATGGTCATCAGGACGTTCATGCCCCGCATGTTGGCATAGCACTGCCCCGAGGCGTCGACGACTTTCCTGCTTACCTCTTCGGGCATCTTGCCGTTCTCATTGACCGAGTCAAAGACCTTGCGAGTCATGGCCGACATGATCGACGACTGCTCAACCGACCACCAATTGGTCGCAAAGGCCGCGAGGAACGGGCGATCCGGAAGGCAGGCCCATGGCGGCTCCTCGGAGGCTCGAACTTTGCCCAGGTAATTCGCCACGCTGCCGCCCGGCTCGAAGTGGTGATGATGTCGCAGCCGAATCGTTTCGCCGTCTAGGGTCAGCCCCAGCGAGATCGATGACATCTGATCCAATACGTTGACGCCGCCGTCAATGAACCAGTTGGTCACTTCCGAGCGCATCTTCTGCTCGGTCGGATTCTCCGACGGCTCGGCGGTCACGCTGAGCTTGGCCATGGCCGAGATGAACGAGACGTACGGCCGGATGCGATCCTGCCAGGCCTCCATTCGGACGTAGACAAACGCATCGCATGACTTGGCGAACTCCAGCTCCTGCGGGTCCATCGTCGAGGCCAGTGAACTGGCCGGCCGGACCCGAATGAAGCCGCGCATCGCCCGTCGGCGATCAGAGACATACGTAATATTTCCGGTGCGCACATAGTATTTGTCGCGCGGACCGACGGCAGGATGTTTCCCGATCGGCGCGGCGATGATGCCGCCCGGCCCCCGACCCTCCGGCGGATTGACCCGCGAGCCGACCACGAGCGTGCCCCCCTCGCCCTCGGCTCGGGTCAGCACGATCACCAGCGGCTGATCGATGTCGCAGAATCCCGCGGCTGCCGGTCCAAGCCGTCGCTCGACGTCGCTCCACTCAATCGCGGGAACGCCCGGCGCGAGCTTCGCCAGCGTTGCGTTGGCCTTCTTGAGGAACTCGCGCGGAGACCGGACCACGGTCACCGCGGCCACATCGGCCGGTACGGTGTCGAGCAATTGTGCCTGCGCCGAAACGCAGTAAATCCAACCAATGAGAAGCGCTACTTGATGGGAACGACGCCGGCCGCGCAATTCCCGTGGGGTCCGTGTTGAGTCCATGCGAATGGCGTCCCAGGACGGTGCCGGCGAGGGCCTGAAAACGAAATGGCGTCCGACCGTACGGAGCGCCTGCGAGGATTAACGTAACGGGAGTCCCCACGTCACGCGACCGGCCGGGTTTGCGGGCCCGCGACCGTCATTTCGTGGAGCCGGACGCAAGCTGCGTCATGCCCCGGCGACCCCATCACGGTCTCCAGCTTCGGAACTCCTTGAATGCAAACGGTTTGCGCGAACCGGCATCGTGGGGCAAATGCACAACCGCTGGAAGACGGTTCGCCCGCATGAGATTGAATCGGACTTTTGTCCATCCGGACCTGACCGCCCCGGGCCTCTATTCCGGGAATGGACTCCAGAAGCAGCCGGGTGTAGGGGTGGACCGGGTTTGCAAAAATCTGATCCGCCGGAGCCCGTTCCACAATCCGTCCGCGATACATGACCACGACCTCGTCGCAGAATTGCTCCACGACGGCGAGGTTGTGCGCGATGAATAAATACGAGAGGCCCAGCTTGGCCTGAAGATCCTGAAGGAGATTCAGAATCTGAGCCTGCACCGAGACATCCAGCGCCGACACAGGCTCGTCGCAAATGAGTAGTTGGGGCTCGACCGCCAGCGCACGGCAGATGCCGATGCGCTGTCGTTGCCCGCCGGAGAATTCGTGTGGATACCGCGCGGCGTGTTCGGGGCGCAAGCCGACCCATTGGAGCAACTCATGAATGCGATCG
>CAYXEY010000348.1:0-6071 GCA_964464105.1 uncultured Planctomycetaceae bacterium | reverse complement strand
CCATGGCGAGCAGACCCAACGAGGTCGGCTCAGGAACGTTCTGAATGGTGATCACGGTGCCGGCGGTCAACGGATACACTTCGGTGTTCGAAGGCGCATTCGCCCCGAAACCGACAATCTCGTAAAGGAACGAGTTGCCATTGAACCACTCGATTCCGTTGGGGCTCGTCGGAATCGACAACGAGATCTGCGCTGCAGAAAGGTCACCGGCCACAAACGTGCGGGTCAACGTAAACGAGACCAGATCGTTCTGGCCAGCGGCCGGATTGGCTGCAGCCTGACCCTCGACGTTGGTCAGAAGGGCTGCACCGGTGCCGCCTGTGCCGCCTGAAGGCAGCGAGGCGTACGGGGGGTTGGCCAAGTAGGTGCCATTGCCCGCTGAAACACCGTTTCCGGGAGCCGTACCCAAGTTAAAGTTGAAACCGAGCAAGCCAGCGCCGCGATTGAGGCGACCGGTGATCACCCAGCTGCAGGGACCTGCCAGCGAAGTATCGCAGGTCAGGTTGAGGTTTGACCCCTGCGCGCCGCCGGCAGGACCGGCTGCACCATTGCCAGCGGTGTTGCTGGCGGTGAACCAGACAAAGCTATCGGCGTTAGCGACTGTGGCTGAGGCGACCACCGCCAGAGCCATGACTACGTTGCGAACCATTCTCATGAAAAACTCCTTCCCTTTTTTAGCGATCTTTCCCATCCGCCTTTTGACCAAAGTCCAAGCCAACGCTCTCGTCGTTGTATTACCTGGCCTTGGGCTTCCGATATTCCGGACAGGACTGTTTCACAAACACTAACAAAACTCACGAACAACTAATTACGGGCAGGGGGCGCTCTGCCACTGCAGATACTTGGCGTAGTCGGCGGTCGTGACCGTGCCGCTGCCATTCATGTCGAAGTAATAGCGCTGAAGCTGTGAAATGGTGGCACCGAGGGGCTGAGCAGCCAAGAACGCGGCAGCATCAGCAGTCGTAGCGCGACCATCGCCGGTGAAATCACCGAGCATTCGGACAGCCACAACAGCGTCGCGAGCGCCAGCACCGCCGACAGTGTTACCACTGACATCGGCTTCAACGGCGCCACCGGTGTAACCCAGTGAAACGCGCTCTTCAGGAGTGGCGTTGCCGCCGCTGCTGAACGTGCGGGTGACGAGGAGATTGTTGATGCTCATCGTAACGTTATAGGTGGATGCCGTAGTCTGGCCAGCACCGAAAACACAACCACCGATGCCGCGGGCATCGGCCTGCATGCGGAGCTTGCCGAGCTGGTATGGGCCGCCCGGAACCAAACCACCGGCGGTGGCATAGGTCGAAGCACCACTGACGGGAACCTTGACGTACTTGGCGCCGACCACGCCGGTGCGGCTGCTGACGCCGTTGGCGAAGCCGTAGTTAACCGGAACGGTCGCATCAGTCAGGGTCCAACTCCAGTTGACGGTCGCGATGTCGTAGCGATTCGCAGCGGCGCCAGTCGCTACTGCGATGTCCAAACCGATCGACGAGATCACGTCGCCGGTGCCGGTCGGAGCATCAGCATCGTCGTTCACATCACAATACAGCCACAAGTTTGCGTTGGAGGCATTGCGATCGCCACCAGCATCGGCGGCGTCGTAGTTCGGCCAATACGGGAAGTTCGGCGCCACTGTGCCGATGTGCAGGCCGCTGCTGATGGTCGGGCTGATGCGGAGGATTTGACCATTTCCGCGTCCGCCGCCAGCGATCAGCACGCCGACATCGTTCAGTGCAGCGGCCTCACCCTGGCCGATCGTGTACGGTGCCGCCGGCGTCGTGATTGACGCGCCAACGCTCGTACCATCGCGTACATCAAGCCAGTAATTCGACTCACCGGCCTGTGCAGCCACCGTGAGTCCGGTCACGGCTACTGCTGACAAAACTAAGGAAAACTTTCGCATGATAAGCTCCTAACTCCACCTCGTACGGCGGAGCATCCCATCTACAAAAGCCGAAACCGCTTCTTTGTCTCGGCGTGGGTCTGGAGGCCTTACCGGGGCTTTCAGTCCACTATTCCACGCGTTTTACTTCGATCCGCCAGGGACACCCCAGGTCTCGAAGTCGGATCGATCATTCGGCATTACCCGAATCTCACAATCCGAAGCGAACCCGAATCCTCCGTAGCCAGCGACCGGTACCGGAAATTACCTGTCACTCGCACGGCGACTCGTGTCGCCTTTACGCCAATCGAATCGACGATCCTATTCCGCCTGAAAGCTCCCGGTCAACTCCCGCTTCGATTTTGCCTTGCGCTCTTGCATACGCTCGGCTAAATCATCGCGACATAGCGGACGTGATTCTCTTGCAGTTTCACATCCACCAAGCAAGCCGACCGACGTCTCGGACGTTCCAAGACAATCGCATCGATCAACGCACCCACGCAAGAAACCCGCCTTTCGGCGACATCTTGCGGAGATTCCGAATGAAGACCGTCTCGCAGACTCTCCATCCGCTCAGGTCATTCTAAACCGACAGGCACGCAGAATACAAGGGTTGCACCTGTAAAAAGCCAATCTTTTTATCAATCGCAAACACCTGTCATTCCGACACTTACGACAGCCCTAAGCCGATGTCCTACCCGATTCAGCGGCACTTTCGCATACCGGGCCGTCAACCTCTCATTTGGGACGTTCGATCGGCCCATATCGGCCACAAAAAAATTTGAGCGTGTCCATAGGATCATTGAGCCCATTTCAGTGCCAACTTTTGTTCATTCTTGAGCTTGCGCGACGTCGGCACATTCGAATTGAGACAAAATCACAGGACCCGCCATGGGTGCTTCGACTCTCGCCAGGATCCCTGCGACCGCGCTCAACTTTTTCGCTAACCCAATCCGATCGGCGCACTACCAGAGACCGGGGCGATGGTTGGGCCGTGACTTCCACGCATCGAGCGCTCGCCGAGCGGAGGCCGAAACGACATTGTCCTTTATTTTGACTTCTGTCAATTCAAGTCGCGATCGGCATGCGGATCGTACGGCATCAAACGCGGCCTGCGGCGAGTCGGCTCGCAATCGCCGCCGATACTCAGCATCAATCGCGCGAACATCGCAGGCCATGCAAACCATGTCCTCGATCACAGGCAGATCGGATTCCGTGATGACCTTGCCGCTCGTCTCGCTGGAAGCCCAATCTCGCGTCGACGCGCTTGCGTCATCGAGCGTTGCTCGTTGGCCATGGGCCCATTGGGATAGTTGCGCTGCAATGCGCTGCGCGGCGCGACGGTGGGCTGCGGCGCTATACCCGGCAATGTGTGGCGTCAGCAATGTGCCTGCACGCAGCAGGCCGTCCGAAATGAGCGGCTCGCCGGTCCAGACATCGAGAATCGCTCCTCCGAGGCGATTCGCATCGATTGCCGCGATCAAAGCGGGCTCCACGATCACACCACCTCTCGCGGCGTTGATCACCCACGCGTGCGCCGGAATTTGCCCAATCAAACGCGGATTCATGAGGCCATTCGTTGCATCGGGCCCGTCGGTCGTCAGGGGCACATGCAGCGTGAGAATGTCGGATTCAACGAGCAATCGGCCCAGCTCGCAGAAACCGCATTGACCCCTCCGTTCGAGCGGCGGATCCGATATGAGCACGCGCATACCGAGCGCACTGCCCCACTCCGCGACCGCGTGGCCGATGCGTCCGCAACCGATGACCCCGAGCGTCGATGATTCGAACGACCGTTCCGTCCGCCGACGCCATTCAAATAGACAGGCCAGGACATATTCGACCACGGGCCGCGCGTTGCAGCCCTCGGCGCTGGCAAACGCAGTGTTTCTACCGTGCAAATAAGGAAGATCGACGTGATCGATACCCGACGTCGCGGTACCCACGAATCGAACGGGGGATTGGGCAAGAAGCGCTTCATTCACCCGGGTCACGCTGCGCACAATCAGCGCATCCGCGGACTGCAGGTGATCCGCGCATATCTCGCGACCCGGCAGCAATACGACCTCCCCGAGTGGCGCAAACAGCGTCTGCGCATTCCAGATGTCGGAATCCACCACGATCTGCATGATTCGAAATCATAGCGAGAATCGAAGCGCGACCGGCCAGGCACCGGCAACCTGATTCGCCGCCTGCGAATACAATTCGACAAAGTTCAGCAGCCTTGCAAAAGGAAACCCCAATGCCGGCCTTTGAAAAACATGTCTTCGTCTGCACCAATGCCCGAAAGGCGGATCATCCACGCGGATGCTGTGCCGGCAAGGACGCAGAGGCACTCCGTGAGCGCCTTAAGACCCTGGCGGCAGACAATGGATTGAAAGGCCGTGTCCGCATCAATTCAGCCGGCTGTCTCGATCAGTGCGAGCATGGGGCCACGGTTGTGGTCTATCCAGAAGGCGTCTGGTACGGATTCGTCACCCTCGCGGACATCGAGGAAATCGTGCAATCCCATCTCGTGGGCGGCCAACCGGTCGAGCGACTGCGACTGGCGCCCGGTTGCATCAATACAAATCACTGCATGCATCGCACCCCAGCTGGATCTTGAAGCGGTTCGGTCCGCCATGATCAAGCCACGTGCATGCATTCACGCCTGTGCTCGACTGCACACTCAAGCCATGCAGTATCAATAATCAGTAGGAGTCCGTTCCACTCGTCGAGCCAATTTGCGATGAAAAAAGACAGCAAATTGCCGGCCCGACATCGAAATTGTCTCCCACCGGTGCTTTTTTCATGGCTTTGTGCGTATAATCAACGCTCGCTGCCGGCGGACGCGACCTTTCGTCGCCTGGCGCAGCCTTGCCAAGTCCTCGCCGGACAAGGTACGAGGGGAGTGGATCACTTGAGCCAGTTGGAGCAGTCAATGAACCGCCCGGGACGCATGCGAAAAATCGCCAGCCTTCGTCTTTCCCTGTTGGTAATGCTGACGGTCGCCCTCCCGGGGTGCGGCCTGGTGGGACCGTGCTCCCCCATCGACGGCGGCGGGCTGCAAAACAACGACAACACGCAGAACGACAATACCAACAACGACAATACCGGGAATGACAATACCGGTAACGACAACACCGGAAACGACAACACCAATCAAACGCCGACCGGCTGCGACACCGCCAAGTGCGCCAGTTGTGATGCGTCGAGTTGCCTGAATATCACCCGGGCCGAGCATTTCACCAATGGCTCGGTGAACATTGTCGGAGATAGTACCTGCGCTGAGGATCTCGCGGTGGATTGGTACACCGCAAACAACACCTATCTGCAGACGTTTTTCATTTTTGGGGATGGCCGCTCATCCACCGTGGGCCAGTTTGATGCGGCCACGGCTGCGACGCTCACCGGCTATCGTGTTCGGAAGAACAGTGCGCCGGAATGCCTGTGCAACACCTGCACGGTGGCCGCGACACCCTGAATCGCAACGGGTGATTTGCATTCACTCTGATTGCTCTGGCTTGTGCTGCAAGCTTGCCTCGATGCGCTCCAGGCGGCGCGCAATGCTCAGGATCTCGGTCTGCGCCTTCACGTTGACCTGATAATCGAGATCTGTGCGCAACCGATCCTTCTCCGACTGCCGATTCTGACTGACCATCACAAAGATTGACAGGAAGATTGCCTCGAGACTGCAAATGACGGTGAGCAGTCCATATGGAAACGGATCAAATTGAGCCCGGCCCGAAACCAGAAAGTTCCACCCAATCCAGAGCACAAACAGGGCGATGTGAAAGATCGTGAACGACGGCGACGCTGCAACGGCCGAAATCACATCGCAGCAGCGCTGCCAAAGCCCCGAATGCGCCCGCGCAAATACGATGTTCGGGTTCTTCATCTCCTTGATGGTCGCAGCTGTCTCTCGGTGGCGACGGCCCATTTCGGTGAGCATGTCGATGGCCGCAAGCGGGTTGTCCACCAGGAATTGATGAAACGCGAGCCGTTCCAAACGCATGAGTGAAACCGGTGTCTCGGCCCGGACGGTCGCCGAACGGGGTCCACCATCGATGATGCCGACTTCGCCGAAGAAGTCTCCGGCCTTCAGTCTGTTGATCAATACCAACTCGCCCTGGTCATTGGGAATACTGACGGAGACCTGGCCATCTTGAATGATGAAGAAGCTGTCAGCCGTGTCGCCATACCAGCAAAT